>CATAPZ010000118.1:0-19076 GCA_949486955.1 Cryomorphaceae bacterium
ATACTTTGTGAATGTTAACGTAAACGGCGTAAGCAAGACCTTGCGTTTGAACGTTGCTCACTAAGCATTAAATATGTTATTTTTACGGGGGGCCGAAAGGCTCCCCGTTTTTTTTGATATACCCTAAGAACATGAAACAACTTCTTACCGCAATCGCCTTTTTTGGTCTATTTCAGCTCGGCGCTCAAGAATTGCCCAGCACTACTCTAAAGACCCTCGATGGTCAAAGCATCAACATTCAAGATGCTATTAGTGAAGAAGGACCAACCGTCATTAGCTTCTGGGCAACATGGTGTAAACCGTGTATCAAAGAATTGACAGCATTTATGGATTACGCCATTGACCTTGAAGAAGAGATAGGCGCTAAAGTGCTCGCAGTAAGCATCGATGATTCTCGTAACTCTGCACGTGTTGCACCCATGGTCCAAGGACAGGGATGGGAATACACTGTATTGCTAGATGAAAATCAAGATTTAAAAAGAAACTTAGGTATTGTAAATGTACCCTTCACTCTGGTACTCAATAAAGAAGGCGAGGTCGTGTGGAAACACAGCGGATATTCCCCTGGAGACGAAGAAGAACTTGCTGAAGTTGTCGAAGAGGTGGCAGCAGGTCACCATCCAAGTCACTAATGCATGAAAAGACTTCTCTTATTTGCTTGGGCTATCTGTAGTGCTACTACCTCCATTGCGCAAGAGCAAAATACTTTTGGTGGCCAACTACACGGTAATTTTCAACTGGACGGTCAGTTATACCTCCGCGACGAGAGCATTGATCCAACCGGCGAGTTTTATCCGGACGAACGCTTTTTAGGACAAGGCTACGCGAATTTCGTGTACACCGACGGCAACTTTTCTTCAGGCCTTCGGTACGAAAACTATCAAAATGTAATGCTCGGTTTTCCGGAAGGGTACCGCGGGGAAGGCATTACCTACCGCTACTTACAATTCAAACAAGACGGATTGGATATCACTGTTGGGAATTTCTACGAGCAGTTCGGAACAGGCATGGTCTTCCGTTCTTACGAAGAGCGTGGCCTAGGGTATGATAATGCCATGGACGGTGTACGTATTAAAATAAATCCAGTAAGTGGCTTAAGCTTGAAGGCAGTAATGGGGCGTCAGCGTTTTTACTTTGAGAAAAGTCCAGGACTCCTTAGAGGAATTGATACAGAGTACAATCTTAGTAAAGAACTATTCCCTAAACTAGATTCCGCAGGGCTACGATGGACCGTCGGCGGTAGCTATATGAGCAAATACCAACGCGCCAATGATCCATTTTTAGTACTGCCCGAGAACGTTGCCGCAGGCGGTGTAAGAACTCGAGTTTCAAAAGGCCCTTGGGCGATGCAAGTAGAATATGCCTACAAGGCTAATGACCCTTCTGCCGATAATGGCTACATCTATAAAGACGGGAACGGTATTCTAGCAAATGTGAGTTACAGCAAGAACGGTCTTGGCATTATTGCAGGCGTGAAGCGCATCGACAACATGTCGTTTAGAACGGACCGGAACGGCTCTACAATAGACATGCTTGTAAACTACTTAAGCCCTACCGCTCAAGTACATACCTATGCCTTACCTGCGCTATATCAATATGCCACACAGATTAATGGAGAGGAGGGCATTCAGTTGGAGGCCAACTACAAATTCAAACGCAATACTACCTTAGGCGGTAAATACGGTACGCTACTTAGTGTAAACTACAGCGTCGTACAAAGCATCGATAAAGATTATGTCGACCCTTCCATGGACACCTTGAGAACACTTCAAGGCTACTACAGCGATCCAATGATGCGTGGAGACATTCCTTATTTCCATGACTTCAATGTAACCCTGAGCAAGAAGATCAATAAGAAGCTCAAAGTAAATGCCATGTACCTCAATCTCTTCTATAACCGCAGCGTGTTGGAAGACGGTTTGGGCGATGAAAGTATCTTGCTAAATCCTGACGGCCAGAAACTCATGAGTGGGGATATTTTCATCTTGGAAAGCCTCTACAAGGTGAAGCGCAAGCATTACCTACGTACGGAATTTCAGCACTTGAGTACCAAAGACGATCGTGGCTCTATGGCTATGGCATTGGCAGAGTACAGCATTGCCCCGCACTGGTTCTTCAGTGTACAGGACATTTACAACTACGGCAATCCTGACGAGGCGCAAAAGCTTCACTATCCATTGGCTTCTGTGGTCTACACAGCAGGCACAAGTCGCTTCCAACTCTCGTACGGGCGTCAACAGCGCGGTATTTTCTGTGTAGGTGGTGTGTGTCGTGTCGTACCTCCATCAAACGGTGTGAGCTTCTCCCTAACTACAAGCTTTTAATGATGAGAAAGACGGTCCAATTCCTTTTTGCTTCGCTCCTTTTAAGCCTAATGACCACACAATGCGATGTGATTGACCAGCCGTTTAAGAACGGCGGCCCCCAGGATACTACATCCACCGCCCAGCTCAGGAATGTACTCATTGAGGATTTCACCGGGCACCGTTGCAAGAATTGTCCAAAAGCCTCGAAAGAAATTGAAGCTTTGGTGGACGCATTTGGCGGCGATAGAATCATTGGTCTTGCTATACACGCAGGTCCAGGTAACTTTACAGGTACTAACGCCGATTACCCGACAGATTTCACCACACAAGAGGGAAAGGATATTCAAAATTTCTTTGGCACCAACTTCCTGCCCGTGGGCATGGTAAATCGTGAGAATTGGACGTCATCAGGCAACTCACACTGGTCGAGCTACTCCAACTGGCCTACCCTAAGCGCCGAAGCCATGGACAGCACCTTACGGGTCGAACTTCAAGTCGAGGCGGTAGTGAGCAGCGGTACTCTAAATGTTGATGTTAGTGCACTACCGCAAGTAGGGATTTTACACGACCTCGACGTGGTGGTAATGGTAAAAGAAAGCGGTATCGTAAGTCCACAGCTGATGCCCGATGATACGCGCGATGCAGACTATGTGCACAACAATGTACTTCGCGACTTTATAACGCCTACTTGGGGAGAAGAAATTGGCACCAGCCCTATGGTACCGGGAGATGAGTTGACCTCGTCACATAGCATTGCTTGGAATTCAGATTGGGTACAAGCAAATAGTGCCGTTGTGGTTTACGTATTTAATCCTGAGAATTACCGCATTCTGCAGGTGATTGAAGGTCCAATCAACTAAGACTTTTTCGCGAAACTCAGGTTTCTCTTGAACCCTTCGAAGCCCGTTCTTCGGATGGCTGAGCCTTTCATGATCTCGTCCCAGAGCTCATGAGTGATTTCTTCCCACGCTTCCCAATCGTTTTCTTTAATAGGTGTTCGCAGGTCAAAATCTTTTTCTTGGTGGGGCGTAGAGAATCGATTCCAAGGACAAACATCCTGGCAGATATCACAACCGTATACCCAATCCTCCATTTTTCCTTGATATTCTGTTGGTAGGGCCTCCTTGTACTCTATCGTCAAGTAGCTGATGCACTTGTTGCTATCTACAACTGTGGGTGCGATAATTGCCTCTGTTGGGCAAGCATCGATACATGCAGTACACGTACCACAATGATCTGTTGTAGGGCCATCTGGTTCCAATTCTAGATCCACAATCAATGCGCCTATAAAGAAAAAGCTTCCTGCACCCTTACTTAGCAAAAGGCTGTGTTTCCCTATCCAGCCCAAGCCGCTTTTTCGCGCCCATGCCCGATCCATCACTGGGGCACTATCCACAAATCCTCTGCCTTCTACCTCACCTATCTCAGCCTGTATGCCTTGCAACATACGCTTGAGCTTAGCACGAACCACCTTGTGATAATCGCGCCCGTACGCATATTTAGAAATCTTGGGTGTACCCTCTTCTTGTGTTTCCTCTGGAAAATAGTTCAGCGTTACACTGATGACAGATTTCGCACCCGGAACAAGCTTTCGAGGATCCAAACGAGCATCAAAGTGATTCTCCATCCAACTCATCGTACCGTGGTATCCGGCCTTAAGCCAGTTCTCCAAACCCGTCGCCTCTTCCTCTAAAAATCCTGCAGCAGAAATACCACAGGCGTCGAAGCCCTGTTCCTTAGCAAGGCGTTTTACAATCTGAGATGCCTCAGTCCGCGTCATCAGAATAGGGATCCTGTATTGCCCTTCTGTGGACGATTTAACCCAAGATGACTGTAGGCCCTTTCCGTAACCATTCTACCGCGAGGCGTTCTGAGTAAGAAGCCTTCCTTAATTAAGTACGGTTCGTATACCTCTTCAATAGTCTCTGCTTGCTCCCCTATGGCCGTGCTCAAGGTATTGAGCCCAACAGGTCCTCCAGCAAAATTGTCGACCAATACAGATAGGATTTTGTTGTCCATCTCATCCAGTCCCTTGCTGTCCACGTTCAAGGCATTCAAGCCGAATTCGGCTATTTCCACATCAATGGTTCCGTTCCCTTTTACCATAGCGAAATCCCGAACCCTTCTTAGAAGCGCATTGGCTATACGCGGTGTTCCACGAGAACGAGAAGCTACGCGAATGCAGGCTTCGTATTCGGCAGGAACTTCCAAAATTTCTGCACTTCGCTCAACGATGGTACTCAAGAGTTCTACATCGTAATATTCCAACCTTGAATTAATACCGAAACGGGCACGCAGCGGAGCTGTCAAAAGTCCTGAACGCGTAGTTGCTCCGATAAGGGTAAATGGGTTCAAACTGATCTGTACACTTCTCGCGCTAGGACCGGAGTCAATCATGATATCAATCTTGAAGTCCTCCATCGCACTGTACAGATACTCCTCTATCACTGGGGATAGTCGATGAATCTCATCTATAAACAGCACATCATTCGGCTCAAGATTCGTGAGTAGACCCGCCAAATCTGAGGGCTTATCAAGTACAGGGCCTGATGTGACTTTAATTCCAACACCTAGCTCGTTAGCAAGGATATGACTTAGGGTAGTCTTACCCAATCCCGGCGGACCGTGCAACAAGACATGATCCATCGCTTCGTCGCGCATCTTGGCAGCCTCAACAAAGATCTTTAGGTTCTCCAATACCGCTGCTTGACCGGTGAAGTCGTCAAAGCTCAATGGCCTCAATTTCTTTTCGATCTCACGTTCCGTATTCGTGAAGTTTCCTCCTGTAGGATCTAAGTGCTCGTTCATAGTGTTACAAATTACCACAAAAAATCCCCTTACCGCGAGGTAAGGGGATCTAATATTTTAAAGTGAGACGGGTGCTAGTGACCGCTCTCCTCTCCTTCTGCCAATGGCACGTTTTGAGGAACAAAATCTTCCTCAGCGCCTGGCTTAGAGTAATCGTATGCCCAACGGTACACAACGGGAATATCACCTGGCCAGTTACCGTGGATGTGCTCTACAGGAGTTGTCCACTCTAGAGAGTTACCTCTCCAAGGATTCTGCTTCGCCTTAGGACCTCTCCAAATACTGTAGAAGAAGTTAAAGATGAAAATCAGCTGAGCAGCACCACCGATGATAGCAAAGTAGGTAATCAATACATTGATGTCCGCCAAATTATCGAACATTGGGAACGCCGTGTTGCTGTAGTAACGACGTGGTAAACCCGCCATACCCAAGAAGTGCATTGGGAAGAACACACCATAAGCAGTAATGAAGGTCAACCAGAAGTGCGCATAACCCATTGATTTATTCATCATACGGCCGTACATCTTCGGGAACCAGTGGTACACCCCTGCGAACATACCGTAGATCGCACTAAGACCCATTACAATGTGGAAGTGAGCAACAACGAAGTAAGTATCGTGAACGTTGATATCCAAAGCACTATCACCAAGAATAACACCCGTCAAACCACCAGTAACGAATGTACTAACCAATGCAATAGAGAAAAGCATTGCTGGTGTGAACTGGATGTTCCCTTTCCACAATGTAGTGATGTAGTTAAAGGCTTTTACTGCTGATGGAATCGCAATCAATAGGGTTGTGAAGGTAAATACAGAACCTAGGAACGGGTTCATACCTGTTACGAACATGTGGTGACCCCATACGATAAAGCTCAAGAAAGCAATTGCCAAAATTGAACCTACCATCGCACGGTAACCAAAGATTGGCTTACGTGAGTTAGTGGCAATAACCTCTGATGAAATACCCAAAGCAGGTAAGAGGATAATGTATACCTCAGGGTGTCCCAAGAACCAGAACAAGTGTTGGTACAATACTGGAGAACCTCCGCTGTAACTCAATACCTCACCACCCATGAAGATATCACTAAGGTAAAATGAAGTACCCAACATACGGTCGAACATCAAAAGCAATGCTGCACTTAGTAGTACAGGGAATGAAAGTACCCCGAGTACTGCTGTTACAAAGAATGCCCAGATCGTCAATGGTAGACGCGTCATGCTCATCCCTTTGGTACGCATGTTCAATACAGTTACGATATAGTTCAATGAACCTAAAAGCGATGATACAATAAACAATGTCATTGAGATCAACCAAAGTGTCATACCCGCGCCTGAACCCGGCATTGCTTGAGGAAGTGCAGACAGAGGTGGGTATACTGTCCAACCGGCTGCCGCAGGCCCTGATTCAACGAACAATGAAACCACCATTATAACAGAACTGGTAAAGAAGAACCAGTATGAAAGTGCATTCATAAAGCCTGAAGCCATATCACGTGCACCAATCTGCAATGGAATAAGTAGGTTCGAGAAAGTACCTGATAGTCCCGCAGTCAATACGAAGAATACCATAATGGTACCGTGAATAGTTACAAGAGCCAAATAGATGTTTGGATCCATCACGCCGTCAGGTGCCCATTTGCCCAAGAAGAACTCAAGGATTGGGAAACTTTGCTCAGGGTATGCAATCTCCAAACGGAAAAGCATTGACATCATCACACCGATGATACCCATGAACATACCGGTAATCAAAAACTGCTTACCAATCATCTTGTGGTCCATCGTAAAGAGGTACTTCGTGAAGAAGTTCTCCTCGTGGTGGTGCTCCATCAAGTGATCTTGGAAGTGATTGTTTTTTTCTGTTGTCGTTGTAGTTGACATAGCTAAATGTTTATTACTTCTATTTACAGTGTCTCAGCGACGGTTTTTTGTTCTTTTAACCAAGCGTCGAATTCATCTTGAGTTTCAACGACGATGTCCATTTGCATGTTGTAGTGTGCAGCACCACAAATCTTGTTACAAAGGAGTACATAATTGAAATCCCAAACGTCTTCGCCTTTGGCTTTTCTAATCTCGTTTACTTCCTCAACGTGCGCTTTTACGTCTTTGTTCTGACGAATTTCTGCCGTTGTAATGGTAGGTGTAAACTGGAAGTTCGTTACCGATCCAGGAACACAGTTCATTTGTGCACGGAAGTGCGGGAAGTAAGCAGAGTGAATGACATCCTGCGAGCGGAAAGCAAACTGGATAGGTTTGCCCACTGGTAGGTGTAATTCTTTGGCGATAATATCATCAGCAGAAGCTGGATCTTGGGTATCAACACCCACGATGTTCGCACCTGCAATTTCGTGCACTGTTGCATAACCCAACTCGTTGTCGCCACCACTGTAACGAACAGTCCAGTTGAACTGCTGAGCATATACTTCAACAAGGATAGGCTCTTCTTCATTCTCAGGCATCATCAAGGTGCTCCATACGTTGAGACCCCAGATGATCAATACGGCCAATGCAAGCGCAGGAACCATAGTCCAGAATAATTCAAGACGGTTGTTGTGCTCGTAGTATGTAGCTTTCGTTCCTTTCTTACCTCTGTATTTGTACGCGAAGTAGAAAAGGATAGGCTGTACAATGAAGAAAACAATGTTGATAATCAACATACTTAGGTTCCATAGGCTATCAATCTCTGCACCATGTGCTGAAGATGGTTCTGGAAGGCTGTGTCTTCCCCAAGCGATGTACATCACTACAACGCTGATGATAAAACCGAAACCTACCAATAACATTAGACGCCCTTGGGTGTCATTGTCCTTTGGACTTACATCGTTGTCTTTTCCTTTCTGAATTTCAGAAGAAATCTCAGAGATTCTCATCACCTGTACCAAGGTGAGGATGACTAAAACAACTAATACTATGATTGAAACTGCACTCATTATTTAGTGTCTTTTCTAATTATTGATGGAAGTTTTTAGACTCCGTTAGCATTGGGTGGTTCTTGTGCAACAATGGCGCCTTAGCAACTGATGACAGAACTACGTAGATGTACAGACCTGTGAAGAATAGAATTGGACCCAACTCTACCAAACCAAAGCCATAGTGATCACCTACCGTACCTGGCATAATCATAACGTAATGGTCTATGTAGTGACCTACGAGCACGAATACGGCCGCCATAACGACAGGACCTGGAACACGCTTCGCCGGACGGCTTAAAACAGCCAATACAGGAAGGATGAAGTTCAATACCAACATGGTGAAGAACGGTACTTTGTACTGCTCGAAACGTTGCATGTAATAGGTTACCTCTTCTGGAATGTTCGCGTACCAAATAAGTACAAACTGTGAGAACCAGAGATACGTCCAGAATACAGAGAATGCAAACATGAACTTACCCAAATCGTGCAAGTGGTTTTCGTTCACCCACTCCAAATGACCTTGACCTTTTAAGTAAAGCGTCAATAGGATCAATGCGGCGAAAGAGCTCACGAACATACCTGCAAAGGTGTACCATCCAAATAGTGTAGAGAACCAGTGAGTATCAATAGACATCACCAAATCCCATGCACTTGTCGAAGATGTTACTGCATAGAATACTGTGAATGCAGCTGCAACACCGCGATTCTTTTTCCACATTGCAACACCGTCGCCGGTATCAGAAAGCAAAGAGTTCTTACGAAGAACCTTAGCAGCCCAAATCCAACCACCGATGTAGATAAGAATACGAATGGTAAAGAACAGAGGATTCAAAAATCCACGCTTTCCAGCAATGATGGCATCGTAGTTCTCATGGCCTGGAACATTGATTCCCTCAACCATCCAATGGAACATGTGGTGTACATGTCCAAACCCAAGGAAAGTGATTAGAGCGATTACAATTAATGGTGCTACAATTGCAAAGGATTGCGCCTCCATAAGTCTAAGAAGACCAGCGGACCAGCCTGCTTGTGCTACATATTGAATACCTAAGAAGAACAACTGTCCCAAACCTAGACCCAAAAAGAAGAAAGCTGCTACATACAATGCAGACCAAGGACGATTTGCAATTTGATGTGCTGCATGCTCCGCATGTGCATCGTGATCTCCATGTGCTTCTTCAGCATGTGCATCATGACCGTGGTCAGCATGCGCTTCTTCAGCGTGTGCTTCGTGACCGTGGTCGTCGTGTGCTTCCTCAGCATGTGCATCATGATCGTGGTCGTCGTGCGCTTCTTCAGCATGTGCATCATGACCAGCATCGGCATGCATTTCTGTAGCATGCGCATCGTGACCGTGTCCCGCATCGTGAGATGACGAACCATTTAGGGCAAATCCAACGACCCAAAGGATAGCACCTACTACCGTAAGTGCGATTGCCAATTGTTTTGTCTTTGTTTTAAACTCAAACATTTCTACTCTGCGGTTTTATTCTTGATCAGCTCTAAGTTTCATCACGTAACGGACAATCTTCCAGCGCTCATCATAATGAAGCTGCGAAGCGTGCGAACCCATGATTCCTTTACCGTGCATAACTACATGGTACATTGAACCTGGTGTGATATCCGGTAATCTAGATGCTGCATAAGAAGGAACACCCAAGATTTTCTCTTGCATTACCAAAGGACCGTTACCGTCTCCTTTCTCACCGTGGCAGTGGTCACAGAAGATGTTGTAAAGCTCTTTTCCTTCAGCAAGCGCTTCTTCAGAATCAAATTCTGCTGGAAGCGCCAACATGGTGCGTGCAGCTTCATATCCTTCGTTGCTGTTTGCAAATTCGTACGGGTGATACCCGCGCGGCACAGTACCTTCAACAGGCAGCTGCGCGCTTAGACCGTTTGCAAATTGAGCAGAAGGCTCATACGTTTCAAATGAAGGGCTACGGTACATGTCGTCCATATACGTGTAACCCGGTGTTGATTTATCGAAGTTACAGCTTGCGAGCGCGGCAGAAGCTGTAAGCACTATGATGGTGGTAATTCTTTTCATCTTATGCCTCGACTTTAGAAATTTCTAGAGCACCCAATTCTTGGAGCTTCTTAGTTAAATCTGCCTCTTCACCCTCAAGTTCAACTTCCATAAGGAAATGATCATCAGTGGTACGAGGATCAGGGTTCTGTGCTTTAGCACCTGGATATAGCTTGTTTACTGCGAAGTAAGACCAGCACATCAAGTGCGCAGCGAAAAATACAGTCAACTCGAACATGACCGGAATGAAAGAGGGTAAGTTTAAAAACCAATACTCATTCGGCTTACCACCTATATTCTGAGGCCAATCTGAAACCATTGTATACCATGTTAACCATGAACAGAAAAATAGACCGGTCAAACCATAGAAGAATGCAGCTGTACTCAAGCGAGTTCTTTTAAGACCCATTGCTTCGTCCAATCCGTGGATTGGGAACGGAGAATAAACCTCACTCACATGGTAACCGTTAGAACGGAGATCTTTTACAGCGCCTAAAACGACATCGTCGTCATTGAATAGCGCGCGTACGATAGGATTGTGTTTAGTGTGCCCCATGCTCGTCGTGGTGTTTTTTGAAGTTTTCACCTGAAGACTTCAAGATGGTTTTCAATTCAGCTTGTGCAATTACTGGGAACGTTCTAGCGTATAGCAGGAACAATACGAAGAAGAACCCGATAGTACCGATGTAAATACCGATGTCAACAAAGGTTGGAGAGAACATAGACCATGACGATGGCAAATAATCTCTGTGGATTGAAGTCACGATAATCACGAAACGCTCAAACCACATACCGATGTTTACAACGATTGAAATCACGAATGTGAAAATCAAGTTGGTACGAAGTTTCTTCGACCACATAAACTGTGGAGAGAACACGTTACAAGTCATCATCGACCAGTATGCCCACCAGTAAGGACCGGTTGCTCTATTCAAGAATGCATATTGCTCGTATTCAACACCCGAGTACCAAGCGATGAAAAGCTCAGTGATGTAAGCAACACCTACGATAGAACCCGTAACCATGATTACGATGTTCATCATCTCAATGTGCTCAATGTTGATGTAATCTTCCATTTTGAAGATCTTACGTACAATCAATAGAAGCGTCTGTACCATCGCGAATCCTGAGAAGATTGCACCGGCAACGAAGTACGGCGGGAAGATGGTCGTGTGCCATCCTGGAATTACAGAAGTTGCGAAGTCAAACGATACAATCGTGTGTACAGAAAGTACAAGTGGCGTTGCTAGACCAGCAAGTACCAACGATACTTCTTCGAAACGCTGCCAATGCTTTGCCTTACCGCCCCATCCGAAAGAAAGGATCTTATAAATGTGCTTTTGTACTGGGTTGATTGCACGGTCGCGAATCATTGCGAAATCTGGAATCAAACCAACGTACCAGAACACAGTACTTACAGTTAGATAGGTCGAGATCGCAAATACATCCCAAAGAAGTGGTGAGTTAAAGTTCACCCAAAGTGAACCGAATTGGTTAGGAATAGGCATTACCCAATAAGCCATCCAGATACGACCCATGTGGATCAACGGGAAAAGACCCGCTTGAATAACTGAGAAGATAGTCATTGCCTCTGCTGAACGGTTGATGGCCATTCTCCACTTCTGACGGAAGAGAAGAAGTACCGCCGAAATCAGTGTTCCCGCGTGACCAATACCTACCCACCAAACGAAGTTGGTAATATCCCAGGCCCAATCAACAGTTTTATTAAGTCCCCAAACACCGATACCGGTACCAATAGTATATAGGATACACCCTACACCCCATAGGAACATGACAAATGCGATAGAGAAGGCAATCCACCACGCACGTGGTGCTTTTGACTCTACCGGTTTCGCTATATCGTTGGTGATGTCTGAGTAAGACTTATCTCCAAGAATGAGCGGATTTCTAACAGGCGATTCGTAATGCATGTCGCTTTCTTATTTATTAGGCTCTGTTTCTAACTTTAGTCTGGTAGAACACGCTAGGCTGTGTACCTACTTCCTCCAATAGGTGGTATGCACGTCCTTGTTGTTTCAAGCTGCTCACCTCACTATCCGGGTTGTTCACGTCTCCGAAAACGATGGCATTCGAACCACATGCTTGCGCACAAGCAGTAGTAAATTCACCGTCTGTCAACATTCTACCGTCTTTCTTCGCTTCTAGTTTACCCAATTGGATGCGCTGGATACACAAAGAACACTTCTCGATCACACCACGTGCTCTTACCGTTACGTCTGGATTCAATACCATACGGCCGTAATCGTCTTGTGATGGGTTTACATCAGCAAATTTCTCATTGCCTTTGTAGTTAAACCAGTTGAATCGACGCACTTTGTATGGACAGTTGTTCGCACAGTAACGCGTACCGATACATCTGTTATAAGCCATGTGATTCAACCCTTCTCTCGAGTGAACTGTTGCACCTACTGGACATACAGTTTCACACGGAGCGTGGTTACAGTGTTGACACATTACCGGCTGGAATACTACTGATGGGCTCTCAGAAGGAACTTCCATCTTCGAGTATTTCTCAATAGCGCCGATACCTTCGTCTTCTGCTCTTTCAGCTGTCATCTCTGAAGAGTAGTAGCGGTCAATTCTCAACCAGTGCATATCGCGGTGGCGACGAACCTCGTCTTTACCTACCACTGGCACGTTGTTTTCCAACGAACATGCAACAACACAAGCACCACATCCTGTACACGAGTTCAAGTCAATAGACATGTTCCACATGTGAGAGGTTTCGTGATCGTGATCGTCCCAAAGATTCGCTTCAAAGGCACTCAAAGGACCTCTGTGCGTCTCAAATGTTGGCTTTTCATTCCACTCGTCGTGACTAACATTCATGAACGTTGGAAGTGAAATTTCATTTACGATTTTACGTCCCATCATCGTATGTGCCAACTGCACTGATGCAAAGCCGTGCTCAACTTCAGAAGCCGTAGCACTTACCGCAGTACTTACTGCTACAGAGGCTGGAAGTAGTGCATTGGTATTTACTCCAATGCCGTTTCCTACCTTACCTACTGCAGTACGACCAAAACCAACTGCAAGACCGAGGGTCCCCATCGTTTGTCCTGGCTGGATCCATACTGGAACGTTTTCTAGTGTGTTACCGTCAACCGTAATGTTTAATGTATTACCAGTCATCGCACCGTTTGACTCTGGAGCGACTTCGATACCAAGTTCTACAGCATCAGCAGCAGACATAGTAATGTAGTTGTCCCAAGACAAGCGTGTGATTGGATCCGGTAATTCGTACGTCCATGGGTTATTCGCGTTTTCGCCAGCACCCATACCCGTTTTAGTATATGTATAGAACTCAAGTCCTGATTGAGGCTTCATCACATTGATTCCGCTCACGTCAATCATACTCGCATCCATAGAACCGTTCATGCTCACTTCAGCAGCCGCCGTAGATGCAAAGCCGTCGTGCAGTAGTGCGTTCCAAGAAGTTGAACCTGCATTTGAAGCAGCACTGGCTTCTACCAGCGCTTTTGCGCTTTCTGAACCTCCTGCCAATGCATTTACAATCTCTACAGCACTTTTACTGTCGAAAAGAGGACTAATGGTTGGCTGCCCTACTGCATAGTGACCGTCTACTGCGCTAAAGTCTGACCAAGATTCCAAGTAATGACTAACTGGAAGTGCAACCTTCGCTGTACCCGCTGTTTCATCCTCACGGTCAGCAATAGCAACGACATTTACGCCCGATAAGTCTACTGAAGGCATTTGATACGCTGGGTTAACACCCAAAGTAACTACTGTATCAACGGAACCCGCAGCTACATCGGCAACTAGTGCTGCTAAAGCCTTGTCATTTCCGTTAGACGTATAGACAAATTTTGAAGTATTGAAAGCCTTTGAACCGAGAGCAAGGTTAATAGCTAAGGCCAAACGCTCTGCATTCTCAGTGTTCAAGCCGTTAAGTACCAAAGCACCTGATCCTGCTTTAATAAGCTCTGTTGCCCCAGCATCGACGCTTGAAGCAATATCTTCACGCAATCCAGGTGCACTTACTTTAGACAAGCCCAAGGCCGCTGCAACCTTATTATAAACGTGTGCAAGTACCGCTTCGTACTCACTTACTCTTGCCTTTACACGAACATCTGCGTTAGAACCTGAAATAGATAGACCAGCTTCAGCTTGCAAGTGACGCAACATGCCTTGTCCAGGCTTTCTGCGTTCAGCATAAGATGCCATCAAGTTTTGACCACCCCAATCTCCGAGGAAGTCTGCACCTACAGCAAATACAGTTGCCGCATGATCAAGATCTACTGTTGGGAGACCGCGTTTTCCAGTGAACCCTTCATACACATCTAGACGAGCACTAGCGCTAACAGCATCAACGCTTACATGGCGTAATCCTAGTTTCGCTATAGATGCCTTTAGTGCAGGACTTATTACTGAAGAAGTTAGCAGTACTGATTTGTCTGTCAACATTCCTCTCGCTGCAGCTAAAGCATCGCCCCAAGAGGCATCCTCACCGGCTACTTTCGGATTTCTCAAACGGGCACCGTCGTACAAGCTCAAAACTGAAGCTTGCGTACGGGCGTTAGTTCCACCATTGAAAGGCGCTTCCGTATTTGGTTCCACTTTAATAGGACGTCCTTCTCTTGTTTTCACAAGGATAGAAGCATAGTCCATACCATCGAACATTGACGTAGCGTAGTAAGAAGGTAAACCTGGAGTCAAACTGTCTGGCTTCACTACGTAAGGAATACTTTCTACGATAGGTGCCTCACAAGCTGCTAGTGTTGCAGCTGCTGTAGAGAAACCCATAAATTTTAGGAAATCACGGCGAGATGTTTGGCTTTCGGCAACCTCGTCATTACCTAAGAAGTCCGCGCTAGAAATCTCATTCGAGAATTCGTTTTGCGCTAGCTTTTCTGTGAGCTCTGGATTAGATTGATCCTCAATCCCTCTCCAATATTTATTATTCTCAGTCATTCTTACTTCTCGATTAGTAGTGACACTTACCACATTCCAAACCACCAATCTTTTCAGCTGTGATTTTTTCTCCGTGGTACTTTTCAGTTAATTCTTCGTGGAAGTCTTGGTAGTACCCGTTCTTCTCGAACTGGACTTCTGTTTCACGGTGACAGTTGATACACCATCCCATGGTTAACTCAGAGTACTGGTACATTTCTTCCATGGTCTCTACAGGACCGTGACATTCTTGACATTCCAACTGACCTGCATTCACGTGCTGGCTGTGGTTGAAGTACGCCAAATCTGGAAGGTTGTGGATACGCACCCATTTGATCGGCTGCTGCTCGTAGTTCTCAATGTAGCCAAGCTCGTCTGCATCCCATCCAATAGCCGCATAGATTTTTGCGATTTCTGGCGAACGCTCACCGTCGTATTTTAGGTTACCTGCATCGTCAGTGATTTCAGAACCGTCAACATACATGTGACAGTTCATACAAACGTTCGCAGATGGTATGCCTGAATGCTTCGAGTGACGTGCCGAACTGTGACAATAGTTACAATCAATCTGATTCTCTCCGGCGTGCAATGCATGGGAGAATGCGATCGGTTGCTCTGGCTGGTAGTTCTGTTCTACACCGATGCCCATCATAAACCAGTACAATTGGTTCAAGAATGCGATGGTCACCACGATGGTAGCTACAGTAACAAAACCTTTATTGTTGATTAATCGGCCCCAGAACCATCCTGCTTCATCAAGAATGCTCACTGGATCTTGACCGTTCACAAGACGAAGTGTATTCTTCATTCTTGCGAGCAATGAGATCATTACAAAGAGTAACAACCCTAGACCGATCACGATTTCTTTAGAGTAATCTTTGGCAGGAGCCGCTGCAACACCACCACCGCCACCGGCAGTTGTCACTACTGGCTTAGGATCGCCGTCGATCGTGTATTGCAAGATGTCAAAGATGTCTTGGTCGCTAAGCGCAGGGAACGCACTCATCACAGAACCGTTGTACTCTTCAAAGATGGCTAGTGCATCCTCATCACCAGAAGCACGTAGCTCCGCATTGTTGCGAATCCACTGGAGCAACCAGTCCTCTGAGTACTTGTCGGTAACTCCTGTAAGAGCAGGACCAACTAATTTTTTGTCGAGCTTGTGACAACTCGCACAATTTTGCTTGAAAAGCTTTCTTCCGTTTTTGGCATCGCCCTCAAAGGCCTGCGCAACAGAAGAGAAGAGCATGAGTGCTATCACTGCAAAAAGTGATGCAAATCTCTTGAGTTTAGAAGTAGTGTACATATACGGCTTTATATAGCTATTCACTGTCGCGCAAAAATAAGGTACAGACCCCGAATGAGTCGTGTATATTCTGCTAAATTTCAATTTAAATCCATTCTAAATAACTAGTTGTTTGAACAAAAATTCCATTAAATCCGTTCAAGCCGCCATAAGTCGTAGTTTTTTGCGACTTTTGAGAATATGAAACACCTCCTAATCACTGTCCTCATCTGTCTTACAGCGCATACTAGCAATGCGATGGGATCTCCGGATGTTTTCAGTACTAGGCACGATACTTTGAATGTCCCAATGGACCTTGACAGTGCGTACCTTCACTTCTCTGAAAATTCCAAAAGTGCTCTTTTTGAGGGGTATACGATTCAGATTTTTAGCGGCAATCGCAGCGGTGCGAATGCCGTTCGTGCTAATATAATATCTCTAGGAATTGACAGTGAGGCTCGAATGGTTTACCGCGAGCCAAATTTTAAAATCCATATTGGTTCTTTTCCGGATGCAAGCACTGCCGAGAGAGCACTCGAAGAATGGCGTATTCACTACCCCGATGCGTTCGTCTTAAAAACGCTCATTCCTTGGTACGAATTGCCTACTCAGGACGACCCTGTTCCTTCAGATACTGTACACAGCGAGCAATAACATTTTCTTGAATGTTGCCGTAGTATAAGTTAATATCACCCCGGTGGTAATTTTTAGTACGAATAACGAAGCTACCGGGAAATTGAGGACGCTCTGTCACCACCACACCATTGCTGATTGTGGCACTAACGAGTTCTTGAAAGAGGGGCTTTTCGTCACTTACTAAAACATCTTTGTTCATTGAAGCAGGAACCCGGGTGGTCGCTGTAGTCCAAGACAAAGGATTTACAACTCCTATACACTCCACCGGATACTTGTTGTAGTATTCAGCACTGATGTGATAGGTTCTCCACGAGGTGTAACACCCTGTAGATGTGGGTTCTTCGCATATCGGGATGCGTATATCACAATCATTTACCGGCATGCCAACGAGGTAGGCGGCAACCAATCGCTCTTCCAGTAGCGGAGTGAATTCCCTCTGGATGAGTGTGATAAGATGGTCTGTTCCTTGGCTGTGTGAAGCAAGAATGAATGGTGTTTTTGGACCTATTTGCTTTAAGAAAATCATAAACGCCGATTTTACATCCTCATATGCAATAGCGTATGATTTTACCGTGGTTGCATTTGGGGCAACGTTGTAGACTTGGTAAGCGCTCTGTCTGTAAGCAGGAGAATAAATAGGACCGGCAACATTGAAGGCAGTGCTCTGGTATCGCACTGGCGTATTGAAAGCGTTCTTTCCCTCGTCCGTCGATGGGTCCACGTTCCAATTGCCTCCTTTTTTAGGAAAATGAACCGTGGGGCTCACAAAGAATACTGGAATATTGAATTGATCGGAAGGACGTGAAGAAAAGACAGAATCGGATAAATCTACTTTTTCAGGATGTGCCACCCAATAACCCAAATCTGTGTAGTCGGGAGCAGCGATGGCTTCTTCTACCAAATCCATGGACAAGCCGCAACTTGCCAGAAACGGTAAAACAAGTAGTATCAGTTTTTTCATTTAAGCCTCTAAAGACGCTTTTTCTTTGATGATCTGGGCCAATTGAAATGCAGGGATTACGCCACTCTGGCGCCAGAGCATTTTACCTGATTGGAACAAGGCCAATGTAGGTACGCCTTGTACGTTTAACGCTTGGCTGAGCTCCTGGTTCTTATCAACATCTACTTTCAGGATTCTCACTGAATCCCCCATTTGGTCGCTTAGCTCTTGGAGTATGGGCGGCATCATCTTGCATGGCCCACACCATGTGGCGAAAAAATCGATTAACGTGGGCGTATCGCTAGAGATGATTTCTTTGAAACTAGCCATGTTATTTCGCAATAGGTTGACCTCGACGCGCCCAAGCACCGATGCCGCCCTCGAGATTGTAAACTTCTTTGAACCCTAAGGCCTTCATCTGCTTCGCAGCTTTGCCAGATCTGTTTCCGCTGCGGCAGTAGACGTATACAGGCTGACTCTTGTCGAGTTTAATCAACGCTTCTTCAAAGTCGTCGCGGTAAAAATCTAGTTGTGTGGCACCATTGAGATGTCCGCTTGCAAACTCAGCATCCGTGCGTACATCAAGTACCAAGGCATTATCTGTAGTATCGATACCTGCCGCAAAATCGGCCACGTTTACATCCATGTTTACCACCCCAGTAGAAACACTTTGAGCTTGGCACCCTACGGTCGCCAAGCCCAAAATGACTACTATGCTATGTAATACGCTGCGCATTACATTAAATTTATTAAGACATCAGCAGCACCCATTCCGTTCATTCCATCGCTGATGCCTTTGGATTTCAGGAATTCAATCGCTTGACCAGAACGGTTACCACTTCTACAAAAGATGACCAGTGGACGCGGCATATCCTTGAATTCTTCCCAACGCTTTGGAACCTCATCAAGAGGGATATTTACTGCACCTGGAACCGGCTCCATAGAAACTTCGCCAGGAGTTCTAACGTCTACTAAACTTGCGTTTTCGTGGTTGATTGCTTCGTTGATTGTCATTACATTCAAAATTTATTGGTGTAAAGGTACAATGAACCCGTCCCAAATAAGCGGAACATGAGTCACATTAATACAAAATGTGTGGTAATACTTTACTGTCTGCGCTTCCAGGTTTTAAATGTGAAAGAGTGTTTGTGTTTTTCGTCCGTTGGATGATGTTCTTGGGTGACCAATTCAAAATCGGCCTCATCAAATGGCGGAAAGAACGCATCGCCTTCAAA
>CATAPZ010000119.1:0-2372 GCA_949486955.1 Cryomorphaceae bacterium
AACCTGATAAAAAGCTACCCAAACTACCAGCGCGACGGATACGGACGCTGGATGGTCATTGATAAATCAACAGACCACCCGATCGGTTGGTGTGGACTTAAAAATAACCCTTGGGGCATCGATCTTGGCTTCCGTTTCTTCGAGGCGGTCTGGGGCAAAGGCATCGCCACAGAATGTGCCTTAGCTACCGTTGAAAAAGCCAAAGCACTTGGACTTAGAGATCTGATCGGTCGCGCACTGTCCGAAAATGTTGGAAGTTGGAAGGTACTAGAGAAAGTGGGCATGCAACGCTACGAAAGCTTACCTATTGAAGATTTTGCACAGAACTATAATATCGCTGAAAAAGACCTCGACAGCTGGAAAGGACTGATGCTTTATATCTATAAATTGGAGTTGTCGTGAAAATAGTAGTAACCGGAACTGAGAGCACCTACAAAAGCACGCTTACCCAAGCGTTGGCTCAACACTTCTCGTTTGTTTATACCAAAGAGTATGCAAGGGAATACCTGGAGGAAATCGAACCAGACACCCCTGTAAACCCGATGCCTCGAGCCGACTACGATCGTATCGAACAAGGCCAGCTGCAAAGTCAAAAATCACACGGATACTTCGACAATTTCGGACACCGAATATTCGATACCGACGGCATTACTCTTTACATTTGGAAAGCTGATAAATACGGAGAATTAGACCCCAAACTGTTGGATATCCCCGAAGATGTCATTTATTTCTTGTGCTATCCAAACGTTCCTGCAGGCGAGGATCGATTGCGCATAGATGCACAGCGCAGAACGTCCTTACATGGAGAGTACCTCAATGTGCTCCATCGTTTGCCGAACAAGGTCATACATCTCGACCAACCAACATTAGAAGCGCGGCTAGCCTACGCCCAAAAAAGTATTGAGGAATTACTAAACGACGCGGTTTAGTTTCTCATTGATGTGCTGGCGCGCATTATTCCATTTCTGGAATTGCACCATGTAGTAGTTGTAATCTGCATTTTCCATGCTTAGATACTCCTTCAATGCATTCAACTTGCGCTCAACGTGAACGTATTTCAAGCGCAGCGTTGTTTCATTGACCAATGGGAAAATGGTATTTTTTTCGTCCGGGAGGTAAATCTCTTTCGACTTCCAATTCGCCAAGGTATACTTCTCCGTCAACGCTTCCGTGACCACTGTGATGATCTCAGGATCTTCCCTGCGCACCCACCAATCTGTATTGGGTACATGCTCTTTTTCTACCTCGTCGGCGAGCATGTTGTACATCTTAGAAAAAATTGGCGTTGCAAATTCTATTTGATCTTCTTCAATTTCGTCTACAATCCAAGTAGCGATAGAAACCGGTATTACTTCCTCCTCATCCAGATCTGCATCTAGCATCGCTTCAGTGCCCTTGGCCACCAAAAGATGGATGATACGCTCCTCTTGCTCGAAGCCGTGAATCTTGACCATTCCGGCCTCACGGGGTTGAACCACCTCCATGGGCGGCGCCGATGCTTGTCTTTTCTTTTGCTGTCGCTGCTGAATGCCTTGTAACCTGCCGAGCTCTTCATAAAGGGCTGTTGGATCTATTTCAAGAATAGAAGCCGCCTCTTTGATGAATACCTGTCGTCCTATCTGATCTGGTACCTTTGAAATACTGCTTACCACATCGCGAACCATTTCAGCAAACTTCAACGGATCACCGGCTACATCCTCCTTCAATACCGAAGTTTTGAAACTGATAAAGTCCTTCTTGCTCTCCTTTAAGAATGCCTCTAGCTCCTCGTTGGTGCGCTGCTTGGCAAAGCTGTCGGGATCTTCGCCCTCAGGGAAGCTCACTACGCGAACATTTACGCCTTGTTCGAGCATCATGTCCAGCCCACGGAAGCTTGCGCGCAACCCTGCCGCATCTCCATCGAAAAGCAAGGTAATATTCGGCGTGTAGCGCTTCAACATACCTATCTGCCCTTCGGTCAATGCTGTACCTGATGAACTTACCACATTGCGCACTCCGTTCTGATAGAAACTCAACACATCCGTATACCCTTCCACCAAAAAGGCCTCATCGCGCTTCACGATTTCTTGCTTGGCTTGGTACAAGCCGTAGAGCACTTTGCTCTTGTGGTAGATTGGATTTTCTGGACTGTTCAGGTATTTCGCTGCCTTGACACTGTTGCTCAAAATACGCCCGCCGAATCCTAAAACTCGACCGCTGACACTGTGTATTGGGAACATAACACGACCACGAAATCTATCGTACCAGCCGCGTTCATTCTTCATCGAAATGCCACTCTCTTGCAATGCCTTTTCACTGTACTGATTGGCTATTGCATAATCTGCAAATGCGGTTGACGCTTCAGGGCTGTAGCCAAGGTGGAATTTATTGAT
>CATAPZ010000120.1:0-5580 GCA_949486955.1 Cryomorphaceae bacterium
CCTTCGTGGTCTTTGGTGTTGACCACCTCGCCAATGGATTCGAGTTCTCCCCAAACAATTTCATCGTTTGCATTGGCCTCTTTTCCTTTCTTGCGCTTGCCTTTTTTCTTTTGCCCCTCAATCACATAGATGTCAGAAAAACGCTGACCTGTCCAGCCGTCTTCTTTTTTTCCCGTTGAATTATCTCTCATTGAGCTTACCATCAAGGTAAGGTCTTCTTTGCCGCGCTTACCTGCGTAGGCAATGGCGTAATCTGATTTTTTTGAATTTAAATCTTTGGCATTGTCGAGTGAGAACAATGAACCTGATTCCACCCAAGTAGCAGCTTGACGACATGCTTGGATACCTTCTTCAGCACGTGGATCAGACGGAATGAGCTTCTTATACTCTTCGTAGGCTACAATAGCATCTTCGTACTCGCCTTGACTTTGAAGCATTTCTGCATAGCCTAGACCTGCCAAAGCACCATAACCCAATTTCTGGGCACGGAGGTAATAACTGGCTGCTCTCTTGAACTGCCCTGTATTGCGGTAACATTCTGCCATATTGTAGGAAATGCGCTGCTTCTGATCGCGGCTTTTCTCCTTGGAATAGGCTTTAGCGTATACCTCTACAGCTGTGCTATACTCCTTTGACTCAAAGTATTCATCGGCCTTTTTAGTGGTCTTGTGAATTTCAATCTCAACATCCTCGATGTCGGCATCTTGCGCTACCATTGCCATAGGCATGGCGATCATAGCAGCAACAAGTAGAAAATATCTGCGTATTTGCATTAGAACTTTATTCTAGTGTTTAAGCGTTCCCAATATAGCCAAAATAAAAAAAGAAACCCCGCCGAAGCAGGGTTTCTCTAAAGTATAATTTCAATTGAAATTTGAATTAACGCGTGTAAAGCATTTCACGGAACTTCGGCATTGGCCATTGCTCATCGTCAATCATCAATTCTAGCTTGTCGCTTTCGTAACGGATAACGTCAAAGTAAGGCTTCACGTTGTCGTAGTAAGCGATGGCTTTCTCACGTACATCTTCAAGCGCATTTGCATCTTTACGAGCTTGAAGCATAGCATCTTTCGAAGACAAAACCTTAGAAATTCTAGCGCTGATTTCTTTGATCATTTCAAGCTGCTCTTTGGCAACACTTGCGAAAGTATCCGCATCCATAATCTCCTTCAAACGCTGAACGTTATCAATCAATGTGTTCTGGTACTTAATCGCAGTAGGTACGATGTGGTTACCGGCCAAATCGCCTAAAACGCGAGATTCGATTTGAATCTTCATGAAGTACGACTCGAGCAAAATCTCATGACGTGCCTCTGCCTCGCGGTGGCTCATTACACCCATTGCTTCGAACATACCTAAAGTCTGCTCGCTTACGTATGCATCAAGTGCACGTGGCGTTGATGGCTCGTTGTTCAAACCGCGCTTTGCAGCTTCTTCCTTCCAAGCATCACCGTATCCATCACCTTCGAAGCGGATCGCTTTGCTTTCAGTAATGTAACGCTTCAATACGCTAAAGATGGCTTCGTCTTTCTTCAACCCGTCTTTCTCGATAAGCGCATCAACATCCGCTTTAAATTCGATCAATTGCTCTGCCATCGCCGCATTCAATACAGTCATTGGCTGTGCACAGTTTGAAGCAGAACCTGCAGCACGCAATTCAAACTTGTTGCCCGTAAAGGCAAACGGTGAAGTACGGTTACGGTCTGTATTGTCTAGAAGTACATCTGGAATTTTACCTACAACGTTCAATTTCAGATCGGTCTTCTCTTCAGGGGTCATTTTACCGCCCTTAACGTTTTCCAATTGGTCCAAAACAGCACTCAACTGCTGACCAATGAATACAGAGATAATTGCCGGTGGCGCTTCGTTTGCACCCAGACGGTGCTCATTACCTGCTGAACCGATAGACGCACGGATCAAATCTGCGTGGCGGTATACCGCCTTGATGCTGTTGATGAAGAACGTCAAGAACATCAGGTTGCTCATTGGAGTAGATCCAGGAGCTAAAAGGTTAACACCGGTATTTGTTGCCAACGACCAGTTGTTGTGCTTACCTGAACCGTTGATGTTTGCAAACGGCTTTTCGTGCAACAATACACGGAAGTTGTGACGACGTGCCACCTTCTCCATCAAATCCATGAATAGAGAGTTGTGGTCTACAGCAACGTTTGCTTCCTCAAATACAGGAGCAAATTCATACTGTGCAGGTGCCACCTCATTGTGACGAGTTTTTACTGGAATACCCAAGATGCGGCTTTCGTACTCCAATTCTTTCATAAACTCAATCGCACGCTCTGGAATAGAACCAAAGTAGTGATCGTCCAACTGCTGGCCTTTCGCTGGTGCGTGTCCCACAAGGGCACGACCTGCCAACTGTAAATCTGGACGCGCGGCAAAATATGCTTCGTCTACCAAGAAGTACTCTTGCTCCCAACCTAGAGTCGCGTTCACTTTTGTTACGTTCTTATCGAAGTATTTACATACTGCAGTTGCAGCACTATCTACTGCTTGTAATGCACGTAATAATGGAGTCTTGTAATCAAGTGCCTCACCTGTGTACGAAACGAATACAGTAGGAATACATAAAGTGCTTCCGAAAACAAAAGCTGGTGACGTAGGATCCCAAGCTGTGTAACCACGCGCTTCGAATGTATTACGAATACCACCGTTCGGGAAAGAAGATGCATCCGGCTCTTGCTGAACCAACATACCGCCTGAGAATTTCTCAATCGCCTCACCGTTTCCAGTAGGCTCAAAGAAAGAATCGTGCTTTTCTGCTGTGGCACCCGTAAGTGGCTGGAACCAGTGTGTGTAATGCGTTGCGCCCAAATTCAAAGCCCAAGCTTTCATACCTGCAGCTACCTGATCAGCAATGTTACGGTTGATTTTGGTACCGTTGTCCATTGCGTCAATAACAGCCTTGTAGGCTTCTGAAGTCATGTATTCGCGCATTGCTTTTCTGTTGAATACGCGAGAACCGAAGTATTCTGAAACTCTTGTTCCAGGTGCTTCGAAGTGCTGTGGCTTGCGCCCCATTGTTTCTTCTAGTGCTAGAAATCTTACCGTTGGCATGTGGTTAAATTTTTATTTGCGTCAAAGATACCCCCTAAAAAGGAGGGGTGCAATAAAAAATTATTAACTATTTGCCAGGCGACCCCTTAAAAAACTAAGGATGAAATAAAGATTAGGTAAAAACCTAGCAACAATGCCCCTTCCAACCTATCCAATCGGTCCTTTGTAAAGAGACTCATCAGTGGAATTATTAACAATGTAAAGAATACGGAAGCGTGAAAATCAAACGTAAAGATCGCGGCATCTTGGAGGGTAATGGGCTGAACAAGAGCAGTAAAGCCCAACACCGATAAGATGTTAAAGATGTTCGATCCGATGATGTTTCCGATAGCGATATCACTTTCTCCCTTTCGTGCGGCCATGAAACTTGCGGCCAATTCTGGAACACTCGTGCCAAAAGCCACCATGGTTACCGCCACAAATCGCTCCGTCATACCAAAATGAATGGCAAGGGCGCTAATTCCACTGACGAAGAATTTTGCGCCAAAGGAAAGGCCCAATGCCCCGACGATGAGCAAAGTCACTCCTTTCCATACCGGAAGATGAATCTCTTCGATTTCTTCACCGATGGCAAGGTTGCGATTTCTTCGTGCGGAGCGAATCTTTTGAATGTTGTACCCCACAAGAAGGGCAACAAGTAACAAACCTTGTCCTGTAGTAATTCCGCCGTAAAACAGGAATACCGCTAATAGTGCATTAGCCAAGAGCAGGAACAGCCAATCATTCCGGTAATGCATACGCACCGCCTTCATCTTATATACCAATGCTGTCAGCCCTAGAATGAGTCCTATGTTCGCGATGTTAGAGCCAATGACATTTCCCAAAGCGATATCACTCTTTCCTCTAGTTGCAGCTACGACACTTACGAGCAACTCTGGGGCACTTGTAGCAAAAGCTACCAAGGTCAATCCAATGACCACCTTAGAAACACGAAGCTTTAGTGCAATACCGACACTGCCTCGGACGAGAAACTCTCCACCGACAAGGAGCAGGGCGAATCCGCCAAGGAGAAATAATGCGATCAAATCTTGGTGCCTCTTTTAATGGAATCGGTCACTTCTTTAAAAGCATCGCGACCTTCTTCAATGGTCTTTTTCACTTCGGTCAATTTTTGATCCTCAGCGCTGTCCATAATTTCTCTTTTGATGTCATTCGTGGCGTTGCGAACCTGCTTAATGACTTTTGCTGCCGATCTCGCCATCGTTGGGATTTGCTTTGGCCCGAAGAGGAGCAAAAAGATCAATGCAACGAGTATGAACTCACCTCCACTGATGTTAAATAAAAGGAATGTATGTGACATGAGGCAAATTTAAACAAAAAGCCCCGTTGCGCTGCGCGCAACGGGGCTCCTTTAAAATATCAATTTTCTTATTTCTTCTTCGACGCATCGAACATTACTGGAGTAGCAATGAACAATGAGCTGTAAGTACCTACGAGGACACCTACAAGAAGTGCGAACATGAAACCACGGATGACTTCACCACCGAATAAGAAGATCACGAGAAGTACGAAGAACGTTGTCAAAGAAGTATTGAACGTACGGCTCAATGTCTGGTTCAACGATTTGTTTACCCCTGCCTCGAAGTTTCCTTTACGGCTTCCCATGTTTTCACGAATACGGTCAAATACAACTACGGTATCGTTCAACGAGTAACCAATTACCGTTAGAATGGCTGCAATGAATGCCTGATCTACCTCCAACTGGAACGGCAACACACCGTCGAGGATAGAGAACAGACCCAATACAAACAATACATCGTGCAATAGTGCAGCTACAGCACCCAAAGAGAACTGCCACTTGCGGAATCGACCCAAGATGTATAAGAATACTACGATGAGTGAGAAGATGATACTGTATACAGCACCTGTCTTAATATCGTCTGCGATAGTTGGTCCAACAACACGCGAACCTACCAAACCGATAGCTTCCTCAGTTTCATCAGTAAAGAAGTCTTCACGTGAGATTTCTTCCGAGAAGAATTCGCTCACACCAGCGTAAAGCTTGTTTGTGATGTCTTCGTCAACTGCAGGACCGGTTTCACCGATACGGTAGTTTGTAGTAATGATTACCTGGTTTGACTCACCCAATGTTTTAACCACTGGGGTAAAGGCGTTGCCTTCGGCGTCTACCAATACTTCACTGAGGGATTCTGCTACGTCGCTTACCTCAACACTTTGGTCGAAGCGAACTTGGAACGAGCGACCACCTACGAAGTCTACACCAAGGTTTAGACCTTTGGTAAATAGAGATGCCAAACCGATCACGATTACGATAGACGATACGATGTATGCCAAACGACGCTTCGACAAGAAGTCAAAGTTGATGTTGGTATACCAATTTTCAGTAGTCTTCGTTGAGAAGGCCACGTTCTTCTTTTTACCCAAACGGCTCTCAAACACTACGCGTGAAATAAAGAGTGCAGAGAACAATGAAGTTAGGATACCGATAATCAGCGTGGTTGCGAAACCACGAATTGGACCCGTACCGAAAGAATATAGAATAATACC
>CATAPZ010000121.1:0-7203 GCA_949486955.1 Cryomorphaceae bacterium
ATCATTGAAGACTTCTACCAAGAGAAAGGATATACCACCAACTTCTAAGGCTGTAGCATCAGCGGGAAGGTATGTATCCCTTTATTCGATAAGACTTTCAAGAGGTATTGTCCGGAAGCATAGCTGCCGCGTAGCTGCATCACTTCTTCATGGACGGTGCCTCTTTCTAGTACCCTTCCACTTAGATCAGAGAGTACATAGTTCGCGCGATCTAAACCAGCAAGGTGAATAAATCCATTAGAAGGATTTGGGTACATGGTAATTGCGGGCAATTGCTCATCATCGATGCCGATATTGTTGACGTTTAACAGCGCCACACGAAGCGTATCAAATGCTCCAGGCAGCCAATTGTATGCCAGCTCCGCTGTAACAAAACCACTGAGCGAAATGGACACGGAGTCACCACCGCTTAAGGGCGTTCCTAAATCCGCTAATCCGTCGATGCTACTTAGGCCGTCGATATCCGCAACGTCAAACTCTACAATGGCATTGCTCAAGGGTGCTCCTGTAATGCTGTCAACCACTTGCACGTGAACACGAGAAGCACTAACGTATTCAGGCTCCAAAACAAACAGGCCTTCTTCGATATCGGAACAAATGATTTTTTCAGATTGGAAATACGGGTAAGCGCCCCAGTTTCCGTTGAAACCATTTCCGAAATAATTTGGTGAAGTATCGTAATAGCCCACCTCAACAAGCAGCTCAGGAAACTTTGCATCCACTATCTGAACACCAGAGGTGTAATAGGAAGTAACTACCCATTGTCCGTAGACGTGGGCATTGTGTGGAATCACTGTAGTCCCCGGTAAGGATTGTATACGGTCCAATTCTGTCATGTTCGACAAATCGCTCACATCATAAGCCGTTAAGAATGCACCCCCCACCTCGTCCGTAGTGAACAACGTTTGGTTGTTGTCGCTGATCCAAGCATTGTGTGTAAAGGCATTTGGTGTTCCCTTAGATGCCATCATATAGGCGCTGTCTTTGGTAGCAACGTCTACCACGACATAAAGCCCTTCGTAAATGGCAGAACCCCATAAGGTATCGCCGCGAACCATTCCGTCGTGGAGGTAATACGTATCCCACATACCCACGTAGGTAGGGTTCCATGGATCATCATTCAAATCAAAGATGAGTGCCCCACCCTCACGGATATTTGCACCAAAAAGGTAGCAGTAGCCGTTTTCATCGATGTACAGATTGTGCGCAGTCTTGAGCGTATCGTACCCGCCCAAAGTATCTGGAATGGCATAGTTGATCGTTTTGTACCTCGGAGACGCTTGATTCACACTATCAAGATCAATGATCAACAGTCCGTGTTCAGGAATGGTATTCCAAGCAAAAGGGTTATCGTGAGTGACATAGGCATAGTGCTCCCAGGTCTTCAGATCGCGCCAAATACTGTTCGGACCTTGGATAAATTGCTTTTTCTGGGGCTGGTTGCCGCTGATTTCAACAATACTCACTCCAGCGGTCGTGCCCACTAGGGCATATTCCGTCCCTACAGAGTCCGTGTACCCCCAGATATCACTATTGTCATTCATGTAGGTCGAACGACCTAGTAATGACATATTTAAGCTTGATTGACCGAATACAAAGCCTCCTAAGGCTAGGGTAAGTAGGAGGAGTATTTTTCTCATGTTAAAAGTCTAAAGTTATCTGTGGCGGCTCGTCCTCCCCTTCAAACGGTTTTGGTGGCGGAGCAGCTGCAGCTGGAGGTGTATTCTCAACAACCGGACCATCCAACACAGGTTCACCGACTTCAACAGCAGTTTGTGGCTCTGGTTCAGGCAAAGGGTCCAATCCTACGACCTTATTGATTGTATCAGTCGTGAGTTGATTGCCCTTCGCCGCAATGCCTTTCACCGCGATAAACTCACTCAATACCACTTTTTCAGGATCTTTCGCTTGTCCACCTTGTTTGCGGTATACCATCTCAATCACCGGTTGGGTTGCATTTGACAAATAACTAAGCTCACTCTTCGCGTGGGCCGTGATGATGTTTGTTTCTCGGTCACCGCCTTCCCATTCGAAGCGCTTCACAAAGTACCTCGCTTTTTCGCCGTCAAAGTACACCGCACTGATAGGACGGTCGGCCTCTAATTTTTCGAGGTAAATCATATCCGAATCGAAATGAAGGGACAATTCCGGCACTACCACTTTGAGGGTACCGTTTTTCAAGCCGATCAGTAGCCTGTCCTCGCCTTTAAAACTTCCTAATAAGCGCCCGCGTTCGTCGCTGTTTAATCGTTGTACTGTTGGATCAAACCATATCTTACGTGCCTCCAGGGTACTTTCCCCCTTCTCTTTAAGCTCAACGCGTTTCACAGGGAACTTTGTGGCTATGTTTCCTTTTGAAGCACGTCCTTTAATGGCTATATCTGCGAAGTCAAGCTCAATTTTCAACTTTTTCAGCTTGGCCAGTTGACGCAATAACACCTGAACCTTCTCCGCTTCTCCATTAGGATTCACTGTGAGGTAGGTGATTTTAGAATTTGCATACCCCTGGGTGATGTCGTACTCGCGGTCTCGGGTGATCGATTTCACAATGAAACGCTTGACATAGCTCACCTTTGATTTTCCGTCAAGATAAATGGCATTGTATACCGTGCGTTCATCGCCTTTCTTCCACACAGCGACGTGCAAAATATCCTTGCCGAAGAAGGCTTTGTCTTTCACCTTGCTCACCGAATACTTTCCGTCACGACGGATAACGATGATGTCATCGATGTCCGAACAATCAGCCACATATTCGTCGCGCTTCATTGAAGTACCTACGAAGCCTTCTTCCCTATTAACGTAAAGTTTCTGGTTACGGATGACCACTTTCGAGGCTTCCACGCTGTCAAAGGTGGCAATCTCAGTCTTGCGCTCTCGTCCTTTGCCAAATTTGGCCTTAAGGTCCTTAAAGTAGGCAATGGCGAACTCGATCAAGTGGGCCAAATCGTGCTTAACGGCATCGATTTTACCTTCTAATTCAAGAATTTTATCGTTCGCCTTATCTGTGTCGAACTTCGATATGCGCTTGATCTTAATCTCTGTCAAACGAACGATGTCCTCCTGAGTCACTTCACGCATCAAATGGCCAATGTGCGGCTTGAGGCCTTTTTCGATAAACTCAAGTACTTGTTCCCAAGTCTCGGCCTCCTCGATATCGCGGTAGATTTTCTTTTCAATGAAGATGCGCTCAAGGGATGCAAAATGCCACTGCTCTTGGAGCTCACCCAATCGAATCTCAAGCTCGGCCTTCAGTACCTGCTTGGTCGCTTCCGTTGAACGACGTAGGATATCAGAAACGCCTAAGAACAACGGAGTATCCTCATGAATACTGCACGAAAGCGGTGCTATACTCACCTCACAATTCGTGAATGCGTAGAGCGCATCAATAGTCTTATCTGGGCTAATACCGTTTGGAAGGTGGACTAGGATTTCCACATTCTCCGCGGTATTGTCCTCAATCTTCTTAATCTTAATTTTCCCCTTGTCGTTGGCCTTCAAGATGGAATCAATCAAGCTCTGAGTGGTCGTCGAATATGGAATCTCCGAAATCACCAAGGTGTTCTTATCCTGCTGCGAGATTTTAGCACGGACACGAACTCTAGAACCGCGCAGACCCCCTTGGTAGTTGGAAAAATCTGCTTGACCGCCCGTTGGGAAGTCCGGGACCAATTTGAACGATTTGCCCTGCAACACCTTTACCGAAGCATCAATGAGCTCGTTAAAGTTGTGCGGTAAAATCTTCGTACTCAAACCAACCGCAATACCTTCTACACCCATTGCTAGCAGCATTGGGAATTTCATTGGCAAGTGCAACGGCTCGTTCGCGCGGCCGTCGTAAGAAAGCTGCCAGTCAGTCACTTTAGGGCTGTAAGCTACATGCAATGCAAATTTCGTCAGACGCGCTTCGATATAACGCGGTGCGGCAGCACCATCACCGGTAAGGATATTCCCCCAGTTTCCTTGACAATCTATGAGCAAATCCTTTTGCCCCATCTGCACCAAGGCATCTCCAATGGAAGCATCCCCGTGTGGGTGAAAGCGCATGGTTTGACCAATGATATTTGCCACTTTGTGGTAGCGACCATCGTCCATCTCCTTCATTGCATGAAGCAAACGGCGTTGTACAGGCTTCAAACCGTCATTCAATGCTGGAACAGCACGCTCAAGGATTACATATGAAGCATAATCCAAGAAGTAATCCTCGTACATCCCAGAGACCCTCGTAATACGGGTACCTTCTTCGTGCACTTGGTCCGATTGCATTTCCGGGCTTGGCCCATCCATTTGTGGATCTAATTCTTCGCTCATTAGTTCAGAAATTCTTCTTCAAGGTTTTTCTCAACCCTTAGATTTTCAATGATAAATTCTTGACGCTTTGGCGTGTTTTTGCCCATGTAGAAGGTCAGCAGGTCTTCAGAACGATAATCCTTACTAATCATTACAGGCTCTAAGCGAATGTCTTGACCAATAAAGTGCTTGAACTCGTCCGGTGAAATCTCACCCAAACCTTTGAATCGTGTAATCTCTGGCTTTGGCCCTAACGACCCAATGGCATCGTTCTTCTCCTCGTTGGAGTAACAATAGCGCGTTTCTTTCTTGTTGCGCACGCGGAACAATGGCGTTTGCAGAATGTACAAGTGACCTTCTTTGACCAATTCCGGGAAGAATTGTAAGAAAAAGGTGATTAGCAGCAGACGGATGTGCATCCCATCGACATCGGCATCCGTAGCAATGACCACATTGTTATATCTCAAATCGTCCAGGCCTTCTTCAATATTCAGAGCGGCTTGTAGCAAGTTGAATTCTTCGTTTTCATACACCACCTTTTTGGTCAGTCCAAAGCTGTTCAGAGGCTTACCCTTCAGTGAGAATACCGCCTGAGTATTCACATCACGGCTCTTGGTGATCGATCCAGACGCACTGTCCCCCTCGGTAATAAATAGGGTCGTTTCCAACCTTCTATCGCCTTTCGGGCTCGCTTTCTTATCGTTCAAATGAACGCGGCAATCTCTCAACTTCTTGTTGTGCAAGGACGCCTTCTTCGCCCGCTCGCGGGCCAATTTCCGTATCCCTTGAAGGTCCTTCCGCTCGCGCTCCGCACGCTGAATCTTCTTTAAAATGGCCTCAGCAACCTCTGCATTTCTGTGCAGGAAGTTGTCTAGCTCCTTCTTCATGAAGTTGATCACAAACGTTCGCACGTGAATCTCGCCTGGAGCCATTTCAAGCGAACCGAGCTTCGTCTTCGTTTGAGATTCAAAGACCGGCTCCATCACTTTCAATGAAATTGCACCGATGACACAGCTACGAACATCAGAAGCATCGAAGTTCTTTCCATAGAAATCACGCATGGTTGCCACCAGCGCCTCACGAAGTGCGTTTTGGTGTGTACCCCCTTGCGTGGTGTGCTGCCCATTGACGAAGCTGTAGAACTGTTCACCTTGCATGCGCTCACTGTGAGTCAATGCGACTTCAATATCATCGCCCTTGAGGTGAATGATGTCGTGCAAAGTGTTTCCATCTAAATTGTCTTGCAACAAATCCTTTAGACCGTTCTCGCTGTAGAATTTCTCGCCGTTTAAATACAGTGTCAAGCCAGGATTCAAATAGGCATAGTTCCACAGCATCTTCTCGACGTATTCGAGAATGTAGCGGTAATTCACAAAGATCTCTGGATCCGGACGGAAGGCCACTTTGGTTCCTTTACGTTGACTGCTCTCAACAATAGCATCGTCTTCTGTCAACTTTCCGTATTCGAATTTTGCGCGTTTGGTCTTTCCGTCGCGGAAGGCTTGAACGATAAATTCTGTAGACAGCGCATTCACCGCTTTGGCCCCGACTCCATTCAGACCCACCGATTTCTTAAATGCTTTGCTGTCGTACTTCGCCCCGGTATTGATTTTCGACACAACATCAACCACCTTTCCCAGCGGTATACCACGGCCGTAATCACGAACGATGACTTGACCGTCCGAAATTTTAACCTCGATGGTCTTTCCAGCCCCCATGACAAATTCGTCAATGGAGTTGTCCAAAACCTCTTTCAGCAGAATATAAATACCATCGTCCGGGGACTTTCCATCACCCAGTTTTCCGATGTACATTCCGGGACGTAAACGGATGTGTTCATCCCACTCTAGCGAGCGGATGTTGTCCTCGGTGTAATTCGATTGTTGTGACATATTTTTTGGAATCGTTAGCTCCCTAAAATAAAGAGATGCACTGCGATTCCAAGCCCTCGAAAGAGGATTCTATACACAGGTTTTAAACATTGAAACGGAAGTGCATGATATCGCCGTCTTGGACTACATAGTCCTTCCCTTCAACGCGCATTTTACCCGCCTCTTTCACAGCATGTTCACTACCGAGATTGTCGTAATCCTCGTAAGAGGTCACCTCGGCGCGAATAAAGCCTTTTTCAAAGTCAGTGTGAATGACTCCTGCCGCCTGCGGCGCAGTGAAATCGCGCTTGATAGTCCAAGCACGAACTTCCTTCTCGCCTGCAGTAAAATAGGTTTGAAGTTGAAGCAGGTCGTAGGCTGCACGAATGACGCGATTGACTCCTGCGTCTTCTAAACCAAGCTCTTCTAGGAAGAGTTGCTTTTCTTCATAGGTTTCCAATTCCGCGATGTCGCTTTCAGTGCTCACTGCAATGTGCAAACAGCCTGCATGTTCTTCTTTGGCCATTACACGTACTCTTTCGACGTGTGCATTACCCTCCTTCGCTGAACTTTCGTCAACGTTACACAGATACAATACTGGCTTGTCGGTCAACAGCTGCATTTCCTTGAGCAAACCAGCTTCGCGATCGTTGCGATCAAAACTGCGAACGTTCTTTCCTTCCATCAAGAAATTCACCAAACGTTCCAAAGTCTCCACATTCAATTTTGCCTCTTTTTCACCACTTTTAGCCATTTTTTTGGCCTTTTCGAGTCGTTTTTCGGCAGTTTCGAGGTCTTTTAGCTGTAATTCGATATCTATGGTTTCCTTATCTCGGATAGGATCGACACTTCCATCCACGTGGGTAACATTCTCATTTTCGAAGCATCTCAGTACATGAATAATGGCATTGGTTTCGCGGATATTACCAAGAAATTGGTTCCCTAATCCTTCACCTTTAGAAGCACCTCTTACTAGACCCGCAATATCAACGATTTCCACATTGGCTGCCTGAACCTTTGCAGGATTCACAAGCTCTGCCAATCG
>CATAPZ010000122.1:0-3926 GCA_949486955.1 Cryomorphaceae bacterium
AAGATGGGTACGAAAGAAAAGGCGTTGAGAAGGCGTGTTGAATCGTAACCCCATGGAATAATTCATGTACCCGTCAATATTGCCTAATGCACCTGCCCCTAGTTGCAGTTCAGCTCCAATGGTATGAATGGTGTTTAAATACTGCCCGACACGCACACCTGCATAGGCACTTTGCACCGGTTCACTGTTGCGGGAAGCATCTTCCGGCCCTAAGAACCAAAACCCCGTGACTAACTCAAAAAAGGTGGGATAATAGCTGTTATGGCCGCTATATTCTATTCGATAAGGCAATACATGTGTGTAGCCGATTGATATATGATTCGATGTAATTGCTCCTGAAGGAAAATTTATGTAATTGTAGGCTACATCCACTGTCCCGTGTTTGCTCTTAACACTCATTCCCGCATACCCACGGTACATTAATCCATCACCATCTGGGGCACCTGCACCGCCTCCAGAGGCTATCGATCCACCCATATTAGCGAATACCCATGGACGTAAATATTGATACACACCTCCTGTAAATCCGAAGGCATAGAAACCACCATAAGTACCCATGACAGCACTTTGGGTCTCTAAACCGCCAGAGATAGCGGTTTTTGTTCTCGTATAATCCTTGACTAACTCGAAGCGCTGAGTCACCCACATCATGTCATTAGAGGGTTCCAACGGCTCAAACATAAGGGTCATGGAAGTCCCCTGACCCATAACGTATTGATGGGCTACGACGAAAAGTAGGAGCAACAACCTGCGCATCAGAATTGGGTATTAAAAGGAATATTAAAGGTCATGCCCAATTGCCACCCATAGGTAGGAAATGCCTGAGAGGAATACACGTTGTAGATACCGCGACCTGTAATATCCCAATAATCGTTTACAGGTATTTCAAAACCCGCATTGACAAAGGCTAGCGCGGCAGCACCCCATAGGTTAATTCCACCGCCTGCTCCGGCACCCACCTGCGTTTCAACAAACCATATATTTGGCTGAAGGCGCAAGCCAAACAAACCTTCCGCATAGGCACCTCTGCCGTCAGTAAAGGCCCAGTAACTCTCTCCTCTAAGCTGGACCATACCTTTTCTGTACAGTCGGAAAGCTATGCCCAGGTTTGAGAAGCCGTCTTCTCCGAGATACGTTCTGACCCCGTTTTCAATACTGAGATCCATGGGTGCATAGCCAATTTCGTTTTGAGTACTTGTGAAATTAAAATCGGTACCCAAATGAAGGCCGATAAATGAAAAGTAGAACGGTCCGTCAAAACTTTTTAAAACTCCAGCACTTCCGCCCATAAAGTATTGGTTGTGATGGTATTGTACTTCACCTCCAGCACCATAGAGCAGTCCACCACCAGCAGGTGCTCGACCTCCGCCGCCGGTACCAAAATTCACCTCGGTTAAGAATCGCCATGCTCCAAACTGCTCCCAAAGGCCATAACCACCATAAACGTCCATATAACCGCCTAAATCAGTCACCGCAGCAGTCAAGTAAACACTTTGATAGGTCCTGTTCTGGAAGGAACGTCCTCCTACTCCGATGAAGCCTATGTTACTGTTTCTTTCATTTAACGAACTGTATACTGTATTCGTAAAAAGCTGTGTATGAAAGGGTTTGAGCCCCTTCTGTTTAAAATCGATTTGTTTATTGAGGCTGAAATAGGCGCTCGAACCCGTAATCACCCCAGTACTCACGTAACTATATTGTGCACCCATACCTAATGTATAATCACCAAATCGCCTGTCTAATGTAACTGCTGGTGTTATGAACCAACCAGAACCATCATTACTTTCAGCACCACCGCCGGTGGTATACATCAACCGAGGGTGAAAAAACCACTGATCAGTAAGCGATAACCTAGCACCGGCATGGTATCCAAAGGTGTAGTATCCAGCCCGAATACCAACCGCAGCGTTATTTAATCGGATACCACCATAAATGGGTAGTGACGGATGATGAATACTTACGCCCGTACCTACAAATCCTATGGGCTCTTTGGGCGCTTCATCTACAGTGAGATAGTCAAAGTTTATTGAAGTCAATTGCGCAAATCCCTGAACTGAGCCCATTATTAGACAAAGAATAGATAGTTTTGCCGAGATGAGGAATCTATTACGCATTGTATTGGTAGGCTTTTGCTGGTTGGTTAGTACGCAAGTTAACGCACAATCGCATTCTGACTCTACAGAGGTTTCTGAAATAGTAGTTTTTACCACACGCGGTATTAACGCATCAGGTGCACGTTATCACATCGACGGTTGTCGATATTTGAAAAACGGGCAAATTCATATTGATGAACGCATTGCTCTTCAACGTGGTCTGTTGCCCTGCAGTGTTTGTCTTCCCGAGCGAACATCTGACTTGCCCTACTTACGTGAGAAGAAAGTTGTAAAGAAGAAAGCAGTTTTCAGAAAGTGTGGATTCAAAACAGCTAGTGGTGCAAAATGCGAACGTGAGGCAATACCAGATAGCAGGTATTGTGAACTACACAAAACAAGAACCAAAAAGAAAAAGCGCTAACGTATATAAAGAAGAAGCCCCCGGATTTCTCCGAGGGCTTTTCTAATTGTTGGCGATCCGGACGAGACTCGAACTCGCGACCCCAAGCGTGACAGGCTTGTATTCTAACCAACTGAACTACCGGACCGTGCTTCAATTGCGGTTGCAAATGTAACGGCTATTTTCATTTTTGCAATAGTTAGGACTCAAAAATTTGAAAAAAACTTGGTGCTCAAACTAGGGTCAGTGACGCTCTTTATTGAACTACTTACTTTTCAACATATTAGAGTATTGAATCTCTTTTCCCGTCTAGCATAGGACGGTCTGGATGCTCTATGTAAGGATGTTAAGAATCTTTCGTCTGAAGACTTTCTTAGCTCCTTAAAGCTTCTTAGGTTTGAGCAAACATCTAACTATGAAGGTAGCACTCATTCTTGCCGGTGGTAAAGGAACTCGTCTTGCACAAGTCAGAGACGATATTCCCAAGCCTATGATGCCAGTTCTCGGCAAGCCCATCCTTGAGTATCAAATCAACCTTCTAAGAGACCACGGCTTTACCGATGTTTGGCTCATTGTCAACCATTTATACCATCACATTGAAGATCATTTTGGAAAGGGCGAAGCCTTTGGAATACGGATACATTATTACGTTGAACCAACTCCGTTAGGAACGGTGGGTGGTGTAAAAGCACTACAGGAGCATTTGACGGAGCCCTTCATTGTCCTCTACGGTGATGTAATGATGAATATGGATTTACATCGACTATTTGCCTTCCACCAAGCGAAAGGTGCGGATGCTACGTTAGTCGTTCACCCGAATGATCATCCTTACGATAGTGATCTGCTCGATGTTGATGAAAACGAAAAGGTTTGTGCCTTTTACGCGAAGCCGCACCCAGAAGGATTAGTTTACAGGAATCTAGTTAATGCGGCGGCATATGTTTTTAACCCCGTGGTTTTAGAGCATCTTGAAGAAGGCGTTAAAGCCGATTTTGGAAAAGACATCTTCCCTACCCTTCACGAAAGATTAAATGTTTATGCCTACAATACTCCTGAGTATCTCAAAGACATGGGAACTCCGGACCGATTAGAAAAGGTAGAACAAGCTATTTCCTCTGGTAAGGTTGCTGCACGAAACTTAAACAGGCCCCAAAAGTGTGTATACCTAGATAGAGATGGAGTAATTAATATAGATACTGATCTCATTCATAGACCTGAGGACCTTGAATTGTATCCGTACGCAGCCGATTGTATCAAGAAGTTGAACAAGCTTGGTTATCTCGTAGTTGTAGTCACAAACCAAAGCGTTATTGCGCGTGGGCTGTGTTCTATCGAAGAATTGGGCAACATTCATAAAAAGATGGAGACTCAATTGGGTGAGCAAGGCGCCTTTGTCGAGGCCATTTACTTCTGTCCGCACCACCCACACGGCG
>CATAPZ010000123.1:0-2989 GCA_949486955.1 Cryomorphaceae bacterium
GTACCGTCAATAAAAGCGTAATCCACTATAGGAACAAGACCAAGAATATTCTCTTCCCATTCGGTCCATTTATCGATATCAGGAATGTACAAGGCTGTTTTATTTGGCCCTTTGATGTAATAGCCTACCGTTTCGGAGTATTCATCACGGTGCGGCACGAGGATAGGCTCAACCTTCACGCCATTATCTAAAGTTCTAGGCACTCCGTTTTCTAACGCGTTCAGCACGATGTTCTGAAGTTTTAAAAGCTGATTCCATGGACCGTTTTTAGCTAAAAATTCCAGCATTCTTGGCATGGCGTATACAGGCACCTTGTTGGTGTTGGCGGCCTCTCTACCGAGGTGTATGAGTCCGGTGTAATGTCCCATGTGTGCATGGGTTAAGAAAATGGAAAAGCGATCTGTGCCAGAGCGCGCCAGTAGTTCGGATAGCTGAGGAACAATATCTGGGGTAGCGTCGAAGAGAAGCGCTCGTGTTGAATCTATCACTCCAAGGCAGGCTACATAGTCGTTTGGTTTTGGGTAGGCGCAACATTCCTTTTCACACAGCAGCTGAGGTGAGCCTGCATCTTGAAGCGTGCCTAGGACCATTAGTTTTTGTCCGCTTAAGCCAATTGAAAAAAGCAAAGCAGTAAATAGCAAGTATGGGCTGGTGATTTTCATGAGACTCAAGGTACAAAGGATCGAGTTACAAGGCTAATAATAAGCCACGATGAAAGAGCGTCCTTCGGGGCGCTTTTTATTCTAAAATGCTTCGCCTATAAAGAAGTACACACCACTTCCTTCTCTGGTATAGGAAACATCAATCCTCGTGTAGATGTCCTTGTCGGGGAATATGAGGTAGCGAACGCCTGCTCCGCCCGTGGGTAGAAATGCATCCCATTCAAATCCATAATCATCCCCATAAACTTGGCCTGCGGCAAGGAAAACGCTCGCTCCCCAGCGCTTGGAGAAAGAAAAGGGTAGGATGCGGTATTCGACCTGGCCGGCCAGTAGGTTTTTATCGCGGTAACGTCCTAAATAATATCCCCGCATCAAGCTTTCTCCACCCATAAGGGCCAGCATATTAAAGGGGGCATTACCACGGGTGAATTGGCCATAAACCTGAGCGGCTAATACAGTATTTTCCTTTACTGGGCGGTAAATTCTATTGTCGACGATGTAGCTGGAAAAATCAAAATCGCTGCCCATTGAGGTGCTGTAATTCATAAAGGCCCATTCGCTATACAGCCCTTCGCGCGGGTTCATGGCATTGTGAATGTTGTTGTAAAGCAAACCGAGGCCAACACCTAGATTGGTAGAGCCCATGGTACCTACTTCCGGAAACTCAAAATCTGGTCGCGTATCCACATAGCTCACTTGGTTTAAGCTCTGGAAATCTAGTTCTAGTCCAAAGTACAGCGACGGCAAGGTTTCACGCAGCAACCGCTCGCGGAATAGTGTATACGACCCATCGATCAGCGCTGTATATTCCGAGGGGCTTTCTCGGCCTATCCCGTAGTAGAAGAGCGGGAAGTTTTGATACCGCGCGCGACCGTAGAAAAACCATTTGTTTAAATCGGTATATAACGCATGATCAAGCCAGAAGCCGTATTGATTTTCAAGAGTGAAAAAGGTGTAGGCCTTTACCTCGCTCAGGCGGTTCTCAAGGTTCCGATTCGCGGAATAGACATAAAGGCTACTCACCCCAATCTCCCAACTTGTCTCAGGGGCATAGGCAATGGCCGGGTAATTAATCAGCTGAGGCGCTGACGGATCCTTCTGCGGACCCAGCATATTTTCAAGGTACCTGATGTAGATCGGCGACTTTTCGGCCAACGAGTCCTGTGCGCTAACCAGGGTAGGGGCAGCGAAGAACATTAGCAGGCATATCCGTAGCTTCAGTCGTTCCATCCTCAGGGGCGAAGGGCCCCTTATTAGTCCTTGTACAGTTTGAGCACTTCCTCGCCAGTAGTTGTGATGACCTTCCCCAGGTAGAGACCAGCAGGGTACAAGCTAGCATCAATTACTACCACACCGTCGCCTTTTGGCTCAACCTCCTCCAAAAGTTTGCCGTCAATACTGAATAAAAGAACCTTGGTTATGGTGAGTGCTGGATTAGACAACGTCCAGCGGTCGGAAGACGGGTTGGGATACACGGAAATTGTGGCCAATTCTAACCCCTCATCACTTCCTAAGGGTACGTTGGCATACTTCACCTCGTCGAAGTAAAAAGTAGAGCCGGCACTTCCGTCTCCGACGTTGCTACTGCCTGCAACAAAATCGAACATAAACGCGAGGACATTCATGTCCGTAGGGGCATTTGTAAAGTCGAATGTAAGGGTTTCCCATTCTCCTGTTTTGGTCGTTTGAACACTACGTTCTTCGCCCCAAAACGGCTTCTCTGCTTTCAAGGTAACATAGGTTCCTATGGCAGCATTGGTCCAGACTTTCATCGTAATCTGAGGGTGGTTGGTAAAGTCTAGATTATTGACAAACTCAATCTTACTACCGCCCCACGGAGCGCCTAGATACCGCGTAATTTTTCCAACCATAGCGCTTCCATTGGCTGCACTGACATCTGGGTTCGGCACCACGTCTGAAATGGCACTTTCAAAGTCAAACAGGTGTCTCGGGTTGGTGCCTGACTCAAAGGTGATTGGAGGACCGAGCCTAGGCGTGGCAATAAGTCCAGGCTTCTGCTCGATATCATCGAAGTAAAAAGTGTTTCCACCACCGTTGGTATGTGGCTGTGGCATAATTACGAGATCTGCGCTTCCCGCAGGGGCCGGAATACCAAAGTCAAAAGTCAAGGTTTCCCATGCGCCGCTCACCGTAGTCACGGCATCTACTTCAGACGAATATGGCGACTCCAATTTTATTTTGATAACCGTTCCCACAGGTTCAGTAGTATATACCTTCATCGAAAGCACACTGCTTGCTGAGGTACTAAAGTCCAACGAGGATACCGAAGTAATCTTCCCACCGGCCCAAAGATCATTTACATTGAC
>CATAPZ010000124.1:0-1852 GCA_949486955.1 Cryomorphaceae bacterium
ATCTCTGGATGCGCGCTCAACCAAAAATACAAGCTGCTAGTCCCGCACTTTGGGGCACCACCAATGATGAGATTTGGAAAGCGTTCTTGCATGAGCCGAAGATAGGAATCGGCGCGCGTATTTTAATGAATTCTAGCCACAATAACGGGACGACCGATAGAACGCAGAAAAGCTTTTCTAATCCATAAAAAAAGCACCAACCAAAGGGTGCCTAAAGGGAGAAGCCATATAAGTGTAGATACAACCACTAAACCCGGTGTGGGCTGAACACCTAGCCTTTGAAAGTGCTTACTTGTCTTCATCCAGAGCAAAAATGAAGAGTCAAGATTATTTGAATGTAAACGAAGCGTTTTGTTTTACTGAATTTCTAAACCGTGGTCAATAAAAGCTCTTTTACAGCATATGCTAGTGCGCTACCACAAAGTGGTGCGATCACAGGGATCCATGCATAGTCCCAGCCCGAATCCATCTTGTTCTTGATAGGCAGCAATTGGTGCATGATGCGCGGGCCTAAATCGCGCGCTGGATTGATGGCGTAACCCGTGGTTCCACCTAATCCTAAACCAATAACCCACACTAATATTCCAACCGGCAAAGCGCCGACGCTACCCAATCCTACCGGCACCTCTTCGCCAGCCATTTCAAAGGCACCGTCAGAGATGTAAAAGATCACAAACATGAGTACGAAGGCACCGGCAAGCTCACTAAAGAAGTTGTTCCATGTGCTTTTGATCGCTGGGGAAGTACAGAAAGAACCTCTGATAGAGGCTGCATCTTCGGTGATGTCGTAATGCGTTTTGTGGAAGATGTAGTTTGTCGTGGTACCAGCTGCGGCACCCAATAGCTGAGCCAACATATACACACCAACCTGAGCGCCTTCGAGCGCTCCATCCAACCACAACGCCAAGGTCACAACAGGGTTTAAATGTCCGCCGCTGTACGGTCCAGCCACAACAACGCCTACAAAAACGGCAAAGCCCCAAGCCGAGGTTATCATGATCCACGAACCAGGATCACCACTCGCCTTTGTGTCTTTGAGAACCATGTTGGCAACGACACCGTTCCCGATAAAAATCAATAGAAAAGTTCCGACAAATTCTGCCCAAAATGCGCTCATGAATGTTGTGTGTTTCGTTCCTTGCCAAGATAATGATTTATCAGGTCACAGCCCCTTTTCATCGTGCATTCTCCATATATTTAAGGCAGTAACACTAACACTTTTATGGTTCCATATATCCTCGCTATTGACGCTGGTACTACTTCGTCGCGTGCTATCGTATTTGATAAAGACACTAAAAAGATCGGCTTAGGCCAATTTGAATTTACCCAGCATTTCTCGGACAACTCTTGGGTCGAGCACGATGCGAATGAAATCTGGGCCACCCAACAAAAAGCGATCACCACCGCACTAAAAGCCGCGAAAATCATAGCTACCGGCATTTCCGCCATAGGCATCACCAACCAACGTGAGACCACCATCATCTGGGACCGCGCTACCGGTGAACCCATCTATAATGCCATCGTATGGCAAGACCGACGCACCTCGAACTATTGTGCCTCACTCTCGAGCGAAAATGTAGCTTTAGTCGCAGAAAAAACTGGTCTCATTGTAGACGCCTATTTCTCTGCCAGTAAGATCCGCTGGATTTTACGCAAAGTAGAGGGTGCGGCCGAGCGCGCAGCGCGAGGCGAGCTTTGTTTTGGAACGGTAGATTCCTGGCTCATCTATAAATTAACAGGCGGTGCAAGCCACATCACGGATGCATCAAACGCTAGCCGCACCATGCTCTATAACATCAACAATGGCGGCTGGGACGAAGAACTGTGTGACCTCTTTGAGGTACCCATGGCC
>CATAPZ010000125.1:0-1702 GCA_949486955.1 Cryomorphaceae bacterium
ATTTTTATTGCGAATACAGTACTTGTATTGACCGTTCTGTGTGCCTTTGGATGGGTGGTTCGCGAAACTACCAAGGGCAAGCAATGGGTGCCGCACCGAGTGAGTCGTTCCATTACCTTTTTCACTACACTTCCGGACCGATTGATGGTGGCTAAAGCAGCTGTCGAGCGCCTACCGCTGGTGTACGTTCCTTCTCCTGAAAATTTCGAGCCTATCAATGAGCTTGAAGAAGATATCAAGGTCTTGATCAGTTATGCTAATGCCAATTGGAAACGCACGATCGCTATCAAGAACCTTAGGACTGGTGAAGAGCTTAAAACGTGGAATGTAGATCGCCTAGCCAATCCTCACAACCGCATCATGCATTCCTTGATGCTTCCGGACAGCAGTCTCATTTATTCACTGAATGGCGTCACAGGTCTGATCAAGATTGATAAAAACAGTGAACGCCTCTGGAAGCAAGATACTATTGCGCACCACCATGCCATTAACATGGGTGCCGACAATACCTTTTGGGCCAATACCTACAACAAAGACAAAGGCGAGCACATTTACTATGGAGCCCGCTTTAGCATTGACGGACGAGAATTTCCGTTCATAGACAACACGATTACTCAATTCGATGCAGAAACTGGACGCATCCTTTACCATAAGAGTGTAACGGAAATTCTCATCGAAAACGACTTCACGCACCTCTTGATCAAATCTGATTCACCTGGCGACCCCTTGCATATCAACGATGTTCAACCGGTTTTAAGGGATGGACCTCACATGCAGAAAGGCGATGTCTTCCTCTCCTCCCGCACCAGTTCTTGGGTGATGCAGTTCCGCCCATCTACAGGTGAAGTTATCGAGCTTATTGAAGGACCATTTATGTCACAACACGACGTAGACATTGAATCCGATTCTACCATCATTTTCTTCAATAATGGCGGCCAAACCCTAAAAGGAGACCGCCCGAGCCAGCACCGACTTGCTGAAAACTTGATTGAAGTAGCCCCACAATTTTCCGGAGTAGTCCGTTACCATCTCGGTAGTGAAACGTTCGAAAGCATTTATCCTGAACTCTTCGCTGAAAATGAAATATTCTCCTTCACGGAAAGTCTGGTTGAAGAACTACCAGGTGGAGGGTACTACATCGAAGAGCAGAACTCTAGTGTGCTGTGGGTGTTAAAAGATGGAGAGGTTAAGTACAAAAACATCCTTCCTTCGCAGCACGAAGGACACCACCATTTAGCCAATTGGGGCCGAGTAATGCCTTAATCCCTACGACATGACCTTTGACGATATTATTCAATTCCGCCGTTCTAACAGGAAATTCAAGGCCGACGTTCCAGTTCCGTCTGAAATTGTAGAAAAGGCCTTAGAACACGCCTCATTGGCTCCAAACAGCAGCAATATGCAACTGTGGGAGTTTCATTGGGTGCGTGATGAGGAAAAGAAAAAGAAATTGGTCCATGCCTGCTTGAACCAAAGTGCTGCGCGTACGGCGCAGGAGCTCGTGGTGATTGTCACTCGTAGAGACAAATGGCGTCACCGCGTTCAATGGCACAAACACCTCATACTTAAGGATGCCGAACGCGTAGGGCGCGATGCCCGATCAATCAAATTGAGGTTGACCTATTACACCAAACTCATGCCCTTCTCTTACATGAACGATGGATTAGGCATCTTAGGAGTATACCGCCGATTCCTTTCATTC
>CATAPZ010000126.1:0-1941 GCA_949486955.1 Cryomorphaceae bacterium
GAGCGTATATGGGGATTGAATGCGACGTCATTTAATGCAAATGAGCAAGGAAATTTGGTCAGCGTAACCTTCGATGAAGTTCGCGGAGAGGAATTGGCCGGCAGATGGCAATTTGTTCCAACCGGTACCCAGCGCACCATTGAATGTGACATGGCGGTATTAGCCATTGGTTTCGTGCATCCAGAGCACGAAGGTTTGGTGAGCGGTGCAGGTTTATCAACAGATCCACGCGGAAATATTGCTGCGGAAGGTTTTAAGACAAGTATGGAAGGCGTATTTACGGCCGGAGATGCACGCAGAGGACAAAGTTTGGTGGTTTGGGCCATCGCAGAAGGTCGTCAGGCCGCTGATGCAATTGATAAGAGCCTAGTTGTTTTGTAAGGCGTAGGCGTTAAGCGTAATCGCGATACTTAGCCACACTACATAGGGAGTAAGCAGCCAAGTAAGCTGAAGCAGATAAGGCTTCGCCTTGATTGCCATGAAACCAACCACAAAGACCAACAGGATGATTTCGATCAACGCGATTCCCATCCAGTGCAGGTCAAAGAACAGTGGATTCCAAAGGACGTTCAAGACCAATTGAACTCCGTAAATCCATAAAATCATTTTGCTAAGTGCTTCAATTTGAACGGCTTTGTTCATGAAAATGCTTAAACAGACCATGATCAAGGTCCAAGACGCACCAAATACCCAACCCGGAGGTGTCCACGGCGCCTTATTAAGGTTGGTATACCAACTACCCATGGGGCCTTCGCCCATCAGGTAACTTCCCAAAGCGAGGGCGCCAAAATTCAAAACGAAAAAGAGGAGGAGTCTCATTATTAAACCATTAACATAATGATTGCCAATACAATACCGCCCAAAGTAAACCAAAGTCCTTTCTTGAACATAGGTGATTTTGGTACGAACATGAAGAAGGCGCTAACGGCAAAGAAGAATAGCGACGCCCCAAAAAACATGTTGAAGTAGTACAACGGATCATTGGTGGTGGCTTTGTGCAAATGCGTCAGCTTGTCGAGCCAACCGGGTAGCTCTTTAGCTGTGAATTTTGCTTCTCCAGTCTCAGGATTGTAAGCACCTTGCTCAAAAACTAACATGGTGCCGTCGTTACCGATTACTTTAAGGTCGCGAATTCTCAAGGCACGGCCCAGTGTTTCTTCGGTTAGGCCTGCTTCGACAGTGATCTCTTTTTGAACCTCTTGTTTGAAGGTATCGGTGTTTCTAAAAATTAGGGTAATGCCTGAAACGGCATAAATCATCATGATTCCGGCTAGGAAAAAGCCAAGGTAGCGGTGTAGGATTCTAAAGGTCATGCAGTTTATTTCAAAGTGTTTTCAAATGTACTCTTTATGATTGGCCGTTCCACTCGTTATAAAATTGATTTAAAAAACCTTCCATATACTGATGCCTTACTTCGGCTATTCTTTTTCCGCTCTCGGTATTCATTAAATCCTTGAGCAGGAGCAATTTTTCATAAAAGTGATTGATGGTAGGTGCTGTCGATTTCTTGTACTCTTCCTTGGTCATATTGAGATTCGGAGCAATCGATGGATCGTAAATGGCTCTGTTTTTGAATCCTCCATAGTTGAAGGTGCGTGCAATCCCAATGGCACCGATGGCATCGAGGCGGTCGGCGTCCTGGACAATATCTAGTTCGATGCTAGAATGGTTACGTGCATTATGCCCTCCCTTGAAGCTCACATTTTCAATAATAGCTACAATATGATTGACCTTTTGCGTCTCAATCCTCGTATTAGAAAGGTACTCCCTAGCTTTTTTTGGTCCAATTTCTTCATCACCCCCATGAAACTTAGAATCTGCTATATCGTGTAAAAGCGCGGCTAATTCCACGACTTCCAAATCACATTCTTCGCCCGAAGCGATAAGTTTTGCATTCTTCCATACCCGTTCGATATGGAACCAGTCGTGACCGCCTTCAGC
>CATAPZ010000127.1:0-2518 GCA_949486955.1 Cryomorphaceae bacterium
AATGGTGCATCGGTGCCTCGTCCACAAGAAATGGGTGTGCCCTCGAAATAACACAAGCTTGGGTAATGCCAAATGGCCTCTATGGAGCGCAGGTTAGGTGATGGAGGCACTTGGAATTCAGTGAAGACCTTATTGTGAGAATACCCTTTGCATCGGATAACTTCTATGCCGCCTTTTTTTTCAAAGGCCGTGCGCCACTGTTCATTCTCTGTCGCAGGCATCCAATGCTCACCATAGACCATGGAAGCATACTCCCCCATGGTTAAGCCGTGCACTACGGGTATAGGATGCAAGCCTACCATACTCTCGAAGCCTGGTTTCAAGATGGGACCGTCGATATAATGACCGTTTGGATTGCCCCGGTCCATAATCATGAGCGGGACACCGGCTTCTACACATGCATCAATGACATAGCTCAACGTAGTGCTGTAGGTATAGAATCGAACCCCGACGTCTTGAATATCATAGATGACCCAATCCAAGCCCTCTAGCCATTCGGTTGGTGGACGCTTCGTTTTACCGTACAAACTCTTGATGGGTATACCCGTCTTAGGATCGCGGCCGTCTTCCACATGCTCTCCAGCATCTTGCTGCCCTCTGAAGCCGTGTTCCGGCGCCCAGACCTGCTGTACATCAACACTCAGCGAAATCAAATGGTCCACGGTATGGGTACCGTTGGGTAACAGGGATGTCGCATTAGCCACTACCGCCACAGATTTTTCGGTCAGCTTCATGTAGTACTCTCCAGGCTGAGCGATACCAGGCACGTAACTTTCTTGCCCGCGCGCAGAAAAGCACAGAAGCAATGCTGCGAATAACGCGAGAGTTGTTCTAAATTGCGGAAGAGTGAAAGAAGCTTTTTCCATAGCGCAAAAGATACGAAAGTCGTCGGGTCCCTCTGTGGTTCGACCACTGCTTAAGTTAAGTACTTATGCTACTGCCCTCGGCATGGCACTTGTCATTTTATCGATTACTTCAGGCAAGGGTTTACAACATGCCATCAACGACCAATTCAGGAGTTTAGAAGGGGATATCAATATCAATGAGTATTCCATGCGGCGCACTGGTGAAAGCGGTGCTATTCTACTCTCAGATTCGTTAGAAACTGCCATTTTATCGGAAGGATTGGTAGCGCACATGCATGCTGAAATCCGAAAGGCGTCGCTCTTGGTTAATCCATCACAAGATATTTTTGAGGGTATTGAGATTATTGGGTACGACAGTCTTAAAATGAATAGCTTTCTCGCGGACTTCTCTTTAAAAGAGCCTTCGAGTAAAGGACGCTATGGCATTCATGTTTCCAGTTCTTTACTGAAAAACCTTGCATTGTCGGTGGGTGATACCGCAGTACTAGTTTCTATCAGAGACCAACAAAGTGCACCAAGATTACGGGATGCCGTCGTATTAGGTGCCTTTGAAACAGGGTTGGACGAATTTAACCTGAACCACATCATCATGGATATTGAGGACGTGCGACGGTTAAACGGCTGGAGAAACGACAGCGTAACCCATTACAGCATAGTCTTAAACGATCCAGAGCACCGAAATACGGTTGCTGCCTATTGGAACGCCATTGTCCCCTACAACATGCAAGTTCAAAGCTTAGAGTACCGCCACCCCGCGATCTTCGGCTGGCTAGAGCTTTTTGATACAAACATCGTATTGGTATTGGCTATAGTGCTCATAGTTGCTGTAGCTAACCTGTGTATTGCTTTGCTCGTGTTGATTGTAGACCGCACCAGAATGATTGGTACACTAAAGGCGTTGGGCGCTTCGGATCGATTGATACTACAAGTATTTATGTGGCTAAGCATGCGTATACTGGCGCAAGGATTGGTGTGGGGTAATCTCATTGGATTGGGAGCAAGTTTTGTGCAATGGCAGTTTGGGATCATAGAATTGGACCCTAGTACTTACTACATTTCAGTGGCACCGATATCCTTCGATTTCGTTTGGATTGTTTCCGCCAATGCCGCTTTCCTGGCAGTAGCTTTTGTCGTCCTACGATTCCCAGTGCGGTGGATTTCAAAATTGGATCCCATAAAGAGTATAAGATTCTCTTAAAGCCTTTAGCGGCCTTGCAATAGTTGCGTAACTTAGAGGCAACCCAAATACAATATTATGCGTCCTATTTACGACAGCATCCTTGATACCATTGGAGATACTCCGATGATCAAACTCAATAAAATTGCGGCAGATTTTCCTTGTCCTGTTTACGCCAAGGTGGAATATTTCAACCCTGGACATAGTGTAAAAGACCGCATGGCGCTGAAAATGGTGGAAGATGCGGAAGCACGCGGTGATTTAAAACCCGGAGGCACCATCATCGAATGTACCTCGGGAAACACGGGTATGGGACTTGCTTTGGCGGCTATTGTAAAAGGCTACAAACTCATATGTACGCTTAGTGACAAACAGAGTAAAGAGAAGATGGATATTCTTCGTGCTATGGGCGCCGAGGTTATCGTATGTCCTACGAATGTCGCACCAGAGCATCCGGACAGCTACTACAGCGTTG
>CATAPZ010000128.1:0-2019 GCA_949486955.1 Cryomorphaceae bacterium
CCGCTTCTTGTTGAGCCATTGCCCATTCTAATTCTGGATAACTAGCGCCCAACTGGTCTTCGTCTGTACGATCATCGCCCCATAGACCGTCTGTTGGTTTAGCATCCAAGATGCTGTTATTTACGCCTAAGTGACGGGCCAAAGCGAATACTTCTGTTTTCAATAGATCTGCAATAGGGCTCAGATCTACCCCGCCGTCGCCGTATTTGGTGTAAAAACCTACGCCAAAATCTTCTACTTTATTCCCCGTTCCAGCAACCAATAAACCGTTGGCTTGGCCATGGTAATAAAGTGTGGACATACGCAGGCGCGCACGGGAGTTGGCTAGAGAGAGCTCATGGTCCGCGCCGTTTGGGTGCATAGCTGCCACAAAGTGATCGTATACTGGAGTGAGGTCTACCTGAGTGTGGCGAGCATTCGGGAAGTTGGATGCAAGCCATGCCTGGTGCTCCTGACCGCGTGAAGCTTGGTCGGGATGCTGGTGGATCGGCATTTCAAGGGTAAGTACTTCGAGGCCGGTGCGGGCACAGAGTGTAGAGGTGAGCGCGGAATCGATCCCACCGCTAACGCCTACAACAAAACCCTTCATACCAGCGTTCTCTGCATAGCTTTTCAACCAATTCGTAATATGATCTGCCGTTTCCTGTAATTTCATTGCTTAGCACTTAATTTTGACCCGATGAAAGGAGTTCACCAAATATACCTCTTCGCTGCAGCAGTTTTGATTGCTGCCTTCTACTTTATTCAACGTGAAGGCGGGAAGGAAGGTTCACTGTTTGAAGTGCGTAATGACGGTCAGGTAGATTGGCGGGTGCACGACTTCGGCGAGGTACTCTTTGGACGGGACAGCCTGCCTTGGGAGGAGATGAAAGAGGTGTATTGGCCTTTTGTGATGAATCAGCCGGAGCGATTCTTTTGGGCAAACGAGCGCAAAAATCAGGTACTGATTGACCATTACACGAACGTTCAGAATTTGTTTGACCAAAATAAAGTCACTGAAACCCTTGCTAATATTAGTGCCAATGCCAATGAGCTATTGGGTGTTGCACTGCCGGATGAGTTGTTCTATTACATCAGCGGAATTGATCTAGAAAACCCATGTCTGTATTTCCCAGGCGGTCAGGATTCAGTAATTGCGTTTGTAGGATTGGACAATTTCTTGGGCGCGGGATACCCTGGATATAATGCCATCCCAGGATATCAGAGATTGTTGATGGAGCAGCGCCAATTGGGTGTGAGCTATGCCAATGCTTTGGTCGAAGGACGCATTTTGCAAAATTTCAATGACCCTTCATTGCTTGGTCAGATGGTGTATCACGGCAAGCGCCATTTGGCGGTTGAAGCTGTGATAGGAGATGTACCTGCGCACGAAGTGTTGGGGTACAGCTTAGAGCAATACAATTTCTTGGTCGAAAATGAGCGACAAATCTGGGAGGTACTTGTGCGCGAAAAGCTCTTATTTTCCACTGATATGATGGTGCGCCAAAGACTGGTGGAACCGGCTCCTTTTTCCAAAATGGGCACTGCAATGGACGCAGAGATTCCAGGCAGGGTGGCCCAATTCATAGGGTACCGAATGATGCGCAGCTTTGCGAAGAAATCGGAATTGGCCCTAGAAGAACTTTTAAAGATCCGCGATGCGCAACGAATATTGCGCGACGCACAATACAAACCGTAATGGCAATACAGAAAGAAAGCGAAATCAAAATCACCGTTGGACTGGATGAAAACCGCATCCCTGAAACTATTGTGTGGGACGCGTCCGACGGCGGGGTGACCAATGAAGAAGCCAAGGCCCTCATGATGGGTGTTTGGGACGAGAAAACTTCGGAATGTCTACGCATAGATTTATGGACGAAAGACATGCTCATGGACGACATGAAGCGCATGTTCCACCAAACGTTTATCTCCATGGCCGACGGTTACGAGCGTGCCACCGACGATACAGCATTGGCCGCCGACATGCGCGATTTCGCTCGCTACTTCGGTGAGAAATCAGGCATCATTGAGCCTGGGAAA
>CATAPZ010000129.1:0-3240 GCA_949486955.1 Cryomorphaceae bacterium
ACGAGCTCAAAGCAAAGCTTCAACGCATTCCGGAGCAGCATCTCGTGGACCGGACCACGAGCCCTGTTGTTGCAACGAAGTCGCGCTACATGCATATTGTTCGCTGGTCCATGACCGCAGCAGCAGCCGTTGCCTTAGCCGTACTCTTTTGGCCGAATACCTCGACAAATGAAAGTGACTTAACCGAAGAGTTGTTGGCAGAAATGTACAGCTTAGGCTATGTACAGGTTGAAGATATGTACTCCTTTGTAGAGCCCGATTCGCTCAACTTCGCTGAAGTAGAGCTTGATACAGATGTGTATTACGATTATTACCATACAGATTACGAATACTTAGAATTATGAAAAAGACGTTGATTTTTGGCCTCCTGCTCTCAGCGGCAGCGGTCATAGCACAGCCCAAGATGGGCGATCGTGCCGAGCTTGAGAAAAAGAAAGAAAAGATCGAGGCCATTAAGGTGGCCTACCTCACCGAGGAATTAGAATTGACCGTAGCCGAGAGCCAAGCCTTCTGGCCGGTGTACAACGAGCGTCAGAACAAGGAACACGAACTACGCGAATTGCAACGCTCAGGCTTCAAGAAATTAATTGGCGACGAGCCGTCGGAAAAAGAGGTGGAAAAAATGCTGTACTCTTTTGCAGATACTCAAATTGCTATCGAAGAATTGCGCAAATCGTACCTCGATGATTTCATTGATGTGATTGGTGCTAAAAAGACTGCGAAACTTATGCGCGCTGAAAAGGAATTTGGCCGAAGAATGATGGAACGCATGAAAGGCAAAGACCGCCCAAGGGATAAAGGAAGACGTCCCGGACCGGACGGCGGACGCCCAATGCGCTAAGCAACTCATAAAAACCACCCCGAGGGGTGGTTTTTTATTGGAAGTAAGTACATCCGTGCTTGATGTAAAACCTGTATTTTTGACGGTCTATGGCCGATATCAAATCTTTGTTTTTAGACCATGTTGCTCAAGTGGTTGGCTCTCCCAGCGGGCTGGTGATTGACCGCGCTGATGGCAATTACTTGTACGACCCTGAAGGCAAAGAATACCTCGATTTTATCTCGGGGATCTCTGTAGCCAACCTCGGACACGGTCATCCCAATGTGGTCGCGTCTGTTCTCGAGCAAGTGAAAAAGCACATGCACGTGATGGTCTATGGTGAATTTGCTATTGGGCCGCAGGCAAAATTGGCCCAGAAAACATTGGAGAAGCTCCATCCCTGTATGGACCGCGTTTACTTCGTGAATAGCGGTACTGAAGCTATCGAAGCTTCCATGAAGATTGCCAAGAAATATACCGGTCGAAGCCAATTCATCAGTTTTAAAAACAGCTACCACGGCTCAACACACGGTTCCTTGAGCATCCAAGGGTCTGATAAATACAAGGGCGGTTACTACCCGCTATTGCCCGATACATTACAAGCAAATTTTAATGATTTCGCTGTGCTTGAGCAGATTAATTCAAAGACTGCAGGAGTTGTGATTGAATGCATTCAAGCAGGCAGTGGATATATTCCCGCCGACCCCGCATGGATTAAGGCTGTGCGTGCGCGTTGCAGAGAAGTCGGTGCCTTGATGATTTTAGATGAGATTCAAACCGGCATGGGAAGAACTGGGCCATGGTTTGCGCATTTGGACTATGGCTTCTGTCCAGATATCATGTGTTTGGCGAAAGCCTACGGCGGCGGTTTACCTCTGGGCGCTTTTGTAGCTCCTGAACACATTATGAACGTCATCCAAGCTGACCCAATCCTCGGACACATAACCACCTTCGGCGGTAACCCTGTGAGCTGTGCAGCTTCATTAGGCGTTTTTGAGGCGCTTGAATCTTCCCCTGAACTCATGGCAGATATCCCGGACAAGGCGCAGCACATTCGAGATACACTCGTTCATCCAAATATTGAAAGAATCAGCGGTAAGGGACTCATGTACTGCCTATGGCTCAAACATGAAATAGACGGTTTTGCCCTCATCGCTCGCCTAGAAGAAGAAGGGTTGATTACCAACAGTTTCTTGTTCGCGGAAAACGCCATACGTATCACACCACCGCTTACCATTACTAATGAAGAGCTTGATAAAGGATTGAAGCTCATTCTTCGTGTAATCGAGGAATTGACGGTCTAAATCAAATCTTTGTAGGGCCAATTGGGCACTCACGTTTTTCCCTTAAATTACCGCTCTGTAACACGCTAACACTCTAAACATGACCCGTAAAGTCAAATTAAGCTTTACGCAGATTTTGAATATGAACGTCGGGTTCTTCGGCATTCAGTACAGCTTCGGTCTGCAACAAAGCGCAGTCAACCCTATTTACGATTTTCTCGGTGCCAGTCCGCATGAAATTCCATTGTTGAATCTAGCCGGTCCCATGACCGGACTTATCGTACAACCAATAATTGGTGCTATGAGCGACAAGACTTGGTCGCCAAAGTGGGGACGTAGAAAGCCGTACTTCCTAGTTGGCGCCCTACTCTGTTCCCTAGCGCTTTTCATCTATCCATTTAGTTCGTCCCTATGGATGGCAGCAGGGCTTCTGTGGATATTAGACGCAGGAAACAATACTGCTATGGAGCCTTACAGAGCCTTCATTGCAGATACCCTCGATGAAGAACAGCAGCCTCTGGGTTTTCAAATGCAAAGCTTTTTCACAGGGCTTGGCCAAACCCTGGCTAACCTCAGCCTGTTCATCTTCCCTATGATCTTTGTGGGGATGACCGGCAAACTCCCGACGTGGGTATTTGCCTCCTTTTTCTTAGGCGCCATTATGTCTATTGGAACCATCTGGTGGAGCATGCAAAAAACCGAAGAAGTACCACCAACAGACGAAGAAATCGAAAAAATGAAATCCGAGCCGCTCAATGTACTTTCCCCGTTCAAGGACATCATCAGCGCCATTGGTAGTATGCCTAAGGTCATGTGGCAACTGGCGGCGGTCTACCTATTTCAGTGGTATGCGCTATTCTGCTATTGGCAAAACAGCTCGAAAAGTGTTGCATTAAGTGTTTGGGGAGCTACACCAGCGGATAATCCCGAGGCCTACGGTGAGGCTGTGAGTTGGACAGGATTGGTCAACGGTTGGTACAATATTGTCACCTTCCTGACGGCCTTCTTATTGGTCCGATTCGCCAAAAAACACGGGGCCAAGATGGTGCATTTCACCTGCCTTCTTCTCGCAGCAGCAGGATTTTTGGCCTTCCCACATATTGCTAATAAAACGATGCTGTTTGTTGCTATTACAGG
>CATAPZ010000130.1:0-1691 GCA_949486955.1 Cryomorphaceae bacterium
GAGGCTACCGCACGTGTCTTTCTAGAATTACTCCGTCTGAAGGTCATTTCACCTGAGGCAATGGGTAAACCAGCGGGCTTTCTCGATGGATTCTATGCTGCTAATACGGCACCCATAGCGGCCATAGGATTGGCTGTGGACGAGGCGCGAAAAAAGCGGGCAAAAGGATTGGCAGGTGATGAAGCCTCTGAAGTCATTGCCGCGTCGGACCTTCATGCTGCAGATGTTGATTTTGCCCACTTACACAACCACAGTCAGTTTTCTATTCTTCAAGCAACGACCGTGGTTAGCGAATTGGTAAAGGCGGCAGTCGACAATGGCCATGCCGGTGTAGCACTGACGGATTTAGGTAACATTATGGGCGCCTTCCACTTTAACCGAGCGGTGATGAGTGTGCCTGGAAATCGCGAGGCTTATGATCACAATCAAAAGGTAAAAGCAGGTGAATTGAGCGAGCCGCTCCAAGAATATCCGTTCGTTGGGGTTATTGGTTGCGAATTTTTTGTTTGTGAAGACCGTCTAGACCGCAGTAAGAAAGATGACGGGTACCAGATTGTGGTACTCGCAAAGAATAAAAATGGGTATCATAATCTTGCTAAGCTCAGTAGCGAAGGCATGCTGAATGGCTATTATTATGTGCCTAGAATTGATAAGGCTTACCTGCTTGAACATAAGGATGATTTGATCGTCTTAAGCGGTGGTTTGCGCGGGGAAATCCAACATTTATATTTGAACGTGGGTGAGTCGCAGGCTCGAGAAGCCTTGGAATGGTGGCTTGAGCAGTTTGGCGAGGATTTCTACCTAGAATTGAATCGACACGGCCTTGAAGAAGAGGACCACGTCAACCTTCAATTATTAAAGTATGCCAAAGAATACGGTATAAAATATATTGCGGCGAACAATACGTTCTATTTGACTCAGGAAAATGCTGAGGCGCACGATATTCTGCTTTGCGTTAAAGAGGGTGCGCAAAAGAGTACGCCTATCGGTCGTGGTCGTGGTTTCCGCTATGGCTTCCCAAACCAAGAATTTTACTTCAAGAGCAAGGAGGAAATGGTGGAGCTGTTTTCGGACATGCCTGAAGCTTTAAATACTACAAAAGAGCTCTTAGATAAAGTAGAATTGTATCCTTTGGAGCGCGATGTGTTGCTGCCTGAATTTGATATTCCCGAGCAATTCCAGGATCCTCAAGATACCATTGATGGAGGACAGCGTGGAGAAAACGCCTACCTACGACATTTGACTTACGAAGGAGCAAAAACGCGTTATGACGACTTAACATCGGAAATCACCGAACGCTTGGATTTTGAACTTGAAACGATCGCACGCACGGGCTATCCCGGGTATTTCTTGATTGTACAAGATTTTTGTGAAGCTGCGCGCCAAATGGGGGTCAGTGTGGGCCCCGGGCGTGGGTCAGCAGCCGGATCAGCGGTGGCCTATTGTACGGGAATTACAAATGTAGACCCCATTAAATACGATCTGCTGTTCGAGCGTTTCTTAAACCCCGAACGTGTATCTCTTCCGGATATTGATATTGATTTTGACGATGAAGGTCGTGATAAGGTCATTCAGTATGTTATTGATAAATACGGATCCTCTCAGGTGGCTCAAATCATCACCTATGGTACGATGGCAGCAAAGAGTTCTATACGAGATGCTGGAAGGGTATTAGAATTACCATTACCCGA
>CATAPZ010000131.1:0-14437 GCA_949486955.1 Cryomorphaceae bacterium
AGTTGTTGGCGCCACAACGTGCGGATAGCATCGGCAAGTTTAGGATCTGGAAACTGAATGTTATCACCAACGCGCAAGTTGGTCAACATGATGACTACATTGGGATCTAAGGAACCTGCACCCGTTACAGTGATGCCGGCAATCTCGTAATTGATTCCTGGGATAAGGTTAAAGTCGCCAGTAGTGGTGACTTGTGCTTTAGTCGTAAAAGAGGAAATGACCAAAAGTAAAATGGCCAAAAATCTATTCTTCATGTTCTTACTTCACAGTTAGCTGTTCTGAAGTCTGTCCAAAGCGACGCTCTCTCTTTTGAAAAGAAGCGATGGCTTCGTACAACCCCTCAGCATCGAAGTCAGGCCACAAGACTGGAGTAAAGTAAAACTCCGCATAAGCAAGCTGCCACAGCAGGTAATTGCTTATCCGTTGCTCCCCCGAAGTGCGCACAAGAAGATCCGGGTGCGGCATTCCTGCCGTAAACAAGTGTTTCTCCACATGCTCTTCTGTAATGCTTTCTGGGTCCAATTTTCCTTCGGCTACCTCTATGGCTACCTTTCGGATGGCTTGAACCATTTCGTCCTGTGAGCCGTAGCTCAATGCAAGCGTCAAAGTTAATCCATCGTTGCCGGATGTAGCATTAATTACAGAGATTAACTTTTTATTTGCTTTTTCAGGTAGCGAGCCAATATTTCCAATGGCATTTAGACGCACATTATTCTTCTGAAGCACCGGTAATTCCTTCTCTAGTGCAGTCATTAGAATATTCATCAAGGCATCTACTTCGGTTTTTGGTCGGTTCCAATTTTCTGTTGAAAAGGCATAGACGGTCAAGAATCCAAGGCCAAGCTCTGCTGAAGCCGTCGTAATTCGGCGCAAAGCTTCTACACCAACCTCGTGTCCACGAACGCGCGTCATGAATCCCTGCTGCTTCGCCCAACGGCCGTTGCCGTCCATAATCACAGCAATGTGTTTGGGCATGTTGTCGGGATCTAGACCTGCTTTGAGTCTATTTTCTCGGTATATTTTAGAATCCACTACAGCGTTCATCACGAGGACTTAGATTATAGAAAATGGTTACGCCAGCAAAAATAGCCCAATCCGTTGTATTAGCGTTGCCCCTGGCCAATCCATTGCTGTAGGGTACGTTTCCCGGGTTTGCAAAGTAGGCCGCCATCGCGTTGCGTTCCTCAGCGAGGTCCACAGCGTTCACATAATCGCCTGAGGTATCGTCCATGTAATCGGACCCGTAACGGCGCCAACCAACCTCTGCAGTCATGCTCCAGTCGCGGGCAAGTGATCTCCTGTAGCCCATACCCATAGGCACCGTAATGGTCGTAGTTCCGTAGAATAGCTGATCTGAAAGATCCGTCTGTTGGCCCTCCGTACCTAAAGGTCGTAAGTCGACCCACTCATTGTTGTATTCCCCTTGAGGATTGTAGGCTGTTAAACCGATACCGCTGAAAATGTAGAAGCTTTGGTTGTTCTTGGTACCTGTACCGTACGGCCAAAAATTAAATTCGGTGAGGAAGGCAAATTCGTCAACCGCCGTCCTGAAATCGATGTTGCGGACCGATTTAAAATCGTCCTTTGCCCAACTGTCACTACTGCCAATAGTTCCTCGCGTAAAGTTGAAGCGTGTGCTCCAATGCCAATTAAACTGACGACGGAGTGTGACTGTGTTGAAGGATTGATTCGGTACAAAGCCCGAAGTACCCTCGGCGTTAAAGGCAACGGCACCCACGTCTCCGTGAAAGAGTGTACCGCCTGCACCAAGGCCTAGTTCGTAAAACTGCGCACTGGCAGTCCATGATACCACTAGAAGTAAAAGTGTAAAAACGCTTCTTTTCATTAATTTCTATGGTCGCGTCCCCAGCTCAATTTGTTGCGCATCGTGGACGGGAAATCTTGTAATTCAGTTTGTACCAAAGCGATGCGGAAATCTGCCTTTTGAATCAATAATTCAGTCTCTGTGGTGAAGCTGTGCATACGGCTGTCCAAAGAGGTCAAAAACTCATTCTCTCGGCTTTCTACCTGCATCCGTAACGTGTTGCTGTCGTTGATAACGAAAGGACGCATTGTTAAATTGTGCGGCGCGATAGGCGTTAACACAAAATTATCACTATTTGGCATAATGATAGGACCACCACAGCTCAGGCTGTAGCCAGTGGAACCTGTAGGTGTTGATACGATGAGACCATCGGCCCAGTAGCTGTTCAGGTAGTTTCCATTGAGGTAGGTATGCACGGTGATCATGCTCGTACTTTCCTTACGGGCCAAGGTAATTTCATTCAGCGCAAAGTTGGGCTTCATCAACTTGCCACAAGAAGTGCGCACTTGAAGGAGGCTTCTGAAATCCAGCTGGAATCTCCCGGTGAATAGAGCATCGAGGGAACTCTCAATGTTGCCTTTAGCCACGTTTGCTAAAAAGCCCAATCGGCCCATATTGATACCTAGAATGGGAATGTCCTTGCTTTGGATCAAAACAGTGGCGTCAAGGATGGTGCCGTCGCCGCCTAAGGAAATGAGGAAATCTGGATCGAAATTGTCCAGTTCTTCTTCATTGTCGTACACCACATATTCGAGCTCTGCGAAATCTTCTTCCTTCATTTGCTGAACAGCATCTCTCAAAGGTCGGTATACACCAATCTGTACACCTTCTTCGATGAGTTTCTCCAACACGACCTCTATGTACGGGAGGTTCTGAGTCTTGGGTGCTCGGCCAAATAATGCGATCCTCATTAGTACTTCAAATAATTCATTAGGTGATTGAAACGCTCCTTGTAATCAAGTTCAAAGTTAGCATCTCCTGTGATACCATCTAAACGGTAGTCGTAGCGCTCTAAACTTTGAACTATTGGCGTACTGTGCTCAACGTTCAATTTGAGGACCATTTTGACCTCCGATGGGAGGTCAGGGGCGATGAGCCATAGACCGAGTAACTTCGCATCGTTTTGCTCCACGGCATTGGCGATGGTCAAGATGGAGTATTGGCTTTGGTCCACACTCATCGTTAGAAGTGCGCCAGGCTGCATCAGTGTGGGGGTATTTCTAAAGAACTCTACGACATCACTCAGCAAATAGGCACTTTGGTAGGTTCCGTCTGATGCCACAATAGGCAGTGATGTCAACCGGTATTGAACCACCATGGCAAGCACGTCAAAGTAATGTGCACCGGGCAGAACAAAGTGGGCATTGGCAGGGTTGATGACTTTGGTTACCGGCGCGTTATCGTCGCCGTATTCCAACAATGCATCTTCACTCACCAAACCTAGGTAAATGCCCTCGGCGTTGACTACCGGAAAATCACTCACCTTCATCTCTTCCATTCGATCAATGGCTTCAATGACGGATGTTTCTGGGCCTAGCGCCGCAAAGGGTTCAAGATGTACGGATTGTTTCATCATTCTATAACAAACATAGGCCTTTTCTTTAGCTTTGTACCCATGAACGAGCACACAAAACTCAGCGTAAACATCAACAAAATAGCCACGTTGCGAAATGCGCGCGGCGGAGATGTCCCGAACGTACTAAAAACAGCACTAGATTGTGAACGATTTGGTGCTGAGGGAATTACAGTTCACCCACGACCCGATGAGAGACACATTCGCTACAGCGATGTGGCGGAATTGGCCCCGGCGGTAACTACTGAATTCAATATTGAAGGCTACCCAAATCCGGAGTTTATCGAGCTCGTTTTAGCCCATAAACCTGCGCAAGTAACCTTGGTTCCAGACCCTCCAGGGGTATTGACTTCTAACGCAGGTTGGGACACCATTACCCATGAAACGCTACTTACAGAGGTCATCGCCAAATTCAAAGCGGCGGGTATCCGTACGAGTGTGTTCATCGAAACCAACCTAGATCTCATTGATGGTGCAAAAAAAGTCGGTGCAGACCGCATTGAGCTTTACACGGAAGACTATGCCGTTGGGTACCCTAAGGATCCGGAAAATGCCGTTGCACCCTATGTGGAAGCAGCGAAACATGCGAAATCTATAGGTCTGGGAGTAAATGCGGGCCACGACCTCAGCCTGGAAAATCTGGCGTATTTCGGTCAGCAATTGCATGGCTTACTAGACGAAGTGAGCATAGGACATGCGCTTATTGCGGATGCCTTGTACCTTGGCTTGCACAATACCATCAAGCAATACCTCAACTGCCTCAACCCAACTTCATGGAAATAGTACCGCTCTTTTCAAAAGTCTACGGTGAAGGCCGGCCGCTGATCATCCTACACGGACTCTTCGGGATGGGTGATAATTGGACGACACATGCCAAATTCTTTGCAACTAAGGGCTGGCAAGTCCACGCTGTAGATGGCCGTAATCACGGTCGGAGCCCACACCACAGCGAGCACAACTACGACGCTATGGCAGCCGACCTTGAGGGGTACATCAACGAGCACCACCTTGAAAATGTGGTACTCCTGGGTCACAGCATGGGTGGAAAGACAGTAATGAATTTTGCCGTGCGTAAACCGCAACTGGTCGACGCAGTCATAGTTGTAGATATCGCCCCAAAGTTCTACCCCGTTCATCACGACGCATATATTTCAGCCATGAAGCGTGTAGATTTTACTTCAGCCAAGAGTCGCAGGGATATTGAAGCCGTCTTAAGTCAAACATTGACGAGCCCTGGCATCATTCAGTTCTTCATGAAAAGCCTCCATTGGAAAACCAAGGAAGAATTGGCGTGGCGATTTAATCTTGATGTGTTGGAAAGGGAGCTCAGCAATGTTGGAGAAGCACTTGAATACGGCTACTTCGATGGACCCACCCTGTTTATTGCGGGGGGACAAAGCGGCTACATCACCGCCGATGATGAGGACAAAATCCACGAGCATTTCCCGAACGCCGAACTACAGACCATTGAAGGCGCTGGGCATTGGGTGCACGCGGAAGCTCGCGAAGCATTTGCGGAATGTGTAGATACGTTCTTGAATCAACTCTAAAAGTCAGTCACTGACTTAAAGGTCAGTACCATCCTCGTTTTAGTGCCTGTTTTTGGCACGAGCATATCTTCAAGCTCCGGCTTGGAAAGTGTTACCCAAGCATTATTGCTGAAGGCGTACTTTTCTAGGGGCTGGGTGAACCAGCCGCGATCCATCTGAGAATTTCTATTTGCGTCCTCGTAAACAAGCACGGCAAACTTTTTAGTCACATCAAGCGGCACTTGGTAATATGTCGAAGCATTGGCCACCTCAATGAAGCCTTGTTGCAGGATAGTCCCTTTGTCGTTTTGAACCTCGTAAGCAACCCTTGTCGGGTACTGAGACGCATCCGAAAAAGACATTTCAATAATGTGAGATTGACCCAGCAAAAGCGGGCCTGTCAAAAAGAAAAGTACAGCGAATAGGGCGCGCATCATTCTTCGTAATCAGATTCTGTGCCTTTGCGGGCAAGAGCTGCTCCATTAATTTTCAACGAGTCCAATACCTTTTCGTAAATAGGTATGAACAGCTCGGGTTCGCCGTTGTAAAATTTAAAGCTGCGCTTGAAGGAAGCCTCGGTGATTCCGTGTTTCTCGTACACCTTTGCGTAGTAGTCTTCTATACCGTTGGTATCTCCGAGAATTAAGGCGCCGTTTCTCGCACCCTCTACGATATGGACATCGACAAGGATGGGAACCATCTGCTTCGCCGGTATCACATCTTCTGGAACAGATACCTCCTTACTGCCGCAGGCGGCGAGTATAAAAAGCGGTATCCAAATCCAGTGTTTCATTAGTCTCTATTAAATAGCAAACGTTCGCCCAGTTGGCTGTCGTCAAAGTTACCTTCTTTGAAAGCCAGATGGCCATTGACAAAGGTATGGGTTACTTTACTCTTGAATACCGTACCCTCAAACGGTGACCATTGACATTTGTACAAAATATTGTCTTTGCTCACTTTCCAAGGTCTGTTTGGCTCAAGCAGTACAAGGTCCGCATGGTATCCTTCGCGTATGTATCCGCGGTCCTCCATTCTGAACAAAATGGCCGGGTTATGACACATCTTCTCAACCATCGTTTGAATGTCCCATACACCGTCGTGTACGCGCTCCATCATCGCCGGCAGAGCGTGTTGCACCAACGGTCCTCCCGAAGGAGCATTAAGGTACTTATTGCTCTTTTCTTCGAGGGTGTGGGGGGCGTGATCGGTTGCCACTACATCCAAACGTCCGTCTAAAAGGGCTTTCCAAAGACCGTCTCTATCGCTCGCTTGTTTGACTGCAGGATTCCATTTGATGTGGGAGCCCTTGCTTTCATATTGGCTGTCGTCAAACCACAAGTGGTGCACACAAACCTCAGCAGTAATACGCTTTTCTGCCAATGGAATTTTATTGGTGAACAGCGCTGTTTCTTTGGCCGTGGAAATGTGAAAAACGTGCAGGCGCGAGTTGTATTTCTTTGCCAATTCTACCGCGGTGCTCGAGCTCAAATAACAAGCTTCTTCACTGCGAATTACCGGATGCATGGACATAGGAATGTCTTCACCGTACTGCTGCTTGGCCTTCTCCAAGTTCGTTCTGATGGTTTGCTCGTCCTCACAATGGGTAATGAGCTGGTGGTCCAATTGGAAAATTCCTTCCAGGGTTTTTTGCTGGTCAACGAGCATGTTTCCCGTGGACGACCCCATAAAGATTTTTATGGCTGCAACATCGCGCTTGCTCACCTTCTTGAGCTCCTCTAAATTGTCGTTAGAAGCGCCCATATTAAAGCTATAGTTCGCCAAACTCACTTGTGCTGCACGCTGGTACTTCTTTTCAAGCTCTTCAACAGTGGTTGCTGCAGGCTTGGTGTTGGGCTGCTCCATGAAGCTGGTAATACCGCCTGCTACCGCTGCTCTACTTTCAGAGTGCAAGTCCCCCTTGTGGGTAAGGCCCGGCTCGCGAAAGTGTACCTGGTCGTCGATGATACCTGGTATCAGGTACTTTCCTTCAGCATCGATGACATTGACATTCGCAGACTTTGGCCCAATGCTTGAATCTATCTTGGCAATACGCCCAGCTTCGATCAGTACATCGCCTTCAATTACTTTACCCTCATTCACGATGCGGGCATTTTTAATCAAATAAGACTTACTCATATTTGTTTATTCGGGGTGGTTAAGCCTTGGTAAGAAGACTTCTAAGTTTCAATTTAATAACGCCAAAAATGGCCTCTTTAATGATGCCACTTGACATCTTGCTCTCTCCTTCCGTACGGTCGGTGAAGATGACAGGCACTTCTACAACTTCTATGCCTTTGCGCCATGCGGTGAACTTCATTTCAATTTGAAAGGCATACCCAACGAATTGGATTTTACTAAAGTCAATGGCTTCCAATGTGGAGCGGCGGTAGCACTTGAAACCCGCTGTAGCGTCTTGGATAGGCATTCCTGTAATGAATCTCACATATACGCTCGCGAAATAACTCAATAACACGCGACTCATCGGCCAATTGACCACATTTACACCTGTAACGTAACGCGATCCAACCGCTACTCCAGCACCTTCAATACAAGCCGCTTCTAAGCGCGGGAGGTCTTCAGGGTTGTGGGAGAAATCACAGTCCATCTCAAAAATGTATTCGTAATCGCGAGCGAGTGCCCATTTAAAGCCATGAATGTATGCTGTGCCTAGTCCTAATTTACCCGTGCGCTCTTCAAGATGAATGCGCCCGTCGTATTTGGCCATCAACTTTCGTACACAATCCGCAGTGCCGTCCGGAGAACCGTCGTCAACAATAAGAACATCAAACGCGCGTTCCAGATTCATAACGGTTTCCAACATCTTTTCGATGTTTTCAATCTCGTTGTAAGTTGGAATTATAACAAGGCTTCTTGGCATGAGACAAATGTAGCAAAGAAACCACTAGATTAGAGGCATGAAATGGGACGTATATAAGGGTAAACAATGGTGGAAAGCAGCGCTGATTGCTTTCGGTGTCGTCATTGGGATTGTATCGCTCTTCTATACAGAGACTTTCCTCAAGGAACTTCGTGCCGAAGAAGAGCGCAAGATTGTTCTGTGGGCCAAAGCTGTGGAGGCTGTTTTCCTTTCAGAAGACGACAGCAATTTGGCCTTCTATTCCCAGATCATTCAAGACAATAAAACCATTCCTGTTATTCTTGTAAACGATACGGACGAAATTATTGCCCACCGCAATTTAGATGTACCGGAGTCCAATCCGGAGCGTTACCTCAAGCGCAAACTGGAAGAATTCAAAGAAAGCGGCCAAGTACTCGAGAATCCCTACCTCGACGGCAAGACCAACTACCTCTACTACAAGGGGTCTTCCCTACTCTCCAAGCTCCGACTCTATCCCCTGTTGCTACTTGGGGTGATTTCCATCTATATGCTCATCAGCTACATGGCCTTCTCAAATGCCCGCAGAAGCGAGCAAAACAAGGTATGGACAGGTATGGCAAAAGAGACGGCCCACCAGATTGGAACTCCGTTGAGTGCTATGCTCGGTTGGGTGGCTTACCTCAAAGACAAGTATCCTCAGGAAGAAGCTTTCGGAGAAATGGAGCGCGATGTAAATAGATTAACAGCTATTACGGAACGATTTAGCAAAATCGGCTCTCAACCCGAACTGACCCATACAGCGCTTACCAATACGATCGAGAACAGCCTTGATTACCTAGTCAACCGCCTCGGTAAAAATGTAACCTTTACCTCGAACATTGCCAGTGACCTTCAGGCGCAGCATAATCCACAGCTCATTTCGTGGGTGCTCGAAAATCTGATTACCAATGCCACCGATGCCCTCGAGGGTAAGGGAGAAATAGAAGTCGAAGCCCGATTGAACGGCACTGATATTTTCATTTTTGTTAAAGATTCCGGTAAGGGCATACCGTCAAACATTCAGCGCTCCATCTTTAAACCTGGATACAGCACAAAAAGCAGGGGCTGGGGACTAGGACTGAGCTTGGCTAAACGCATTGTTGATGAATACCACAACGGGAGCATTTCTTTGGTCGATAGCCAATTGAACCAAGGCTCGACATTTAAAATAACGCTACCCTCGATACTCTAATGAAGAGTAGCATTTACCTTCATATACCCTACTGCAAACAGGCCTGTAGTTATTGTGATTTTCACTTCTCTACAAACCTAAAAACTCGAGAAGATGTCTTGGGTCATATGCTCAAAGAAATCGATACCCGAAGCGTAATTGCTCCGTGGAATCATTCACATATAGGCAGTATTTACTTTGGCGGAGGAACGCCAAGTTTGCTGGAAAGCGAAGAAATTGAACGCATCTTACAGCACATACATCATACATTCAAAGACATTTCAGAGGAAGTGGAGATTACCTTGGAGGCGAATCCTGACGACATCACCCAAGAGCGTCTAGAGCACTGGTATGGTGCGGGCATCAATAGGTTGAGTGTGGGCATTCAAAGTTTTGAAGCTGCTGAACTCAGTGCGAGCAATAGAGCACATACTGCCGAAGAGTCCCACCAAGTACTGGAATGGATCACCGAAAGTGCTTTCGAAAACTACTCTGTTGACCTCATTTATGGAATGCCCGGTTCATCAACAGAAAGCTGGCAAAACAACCTGCGACACATAGAGAAGTATGCACCGCCACACATCAGTTGTTATGCGCTGACTGTGGAAGAAAATACTGCCCTTGCTCATCAGGTCAAAAAAGGGATTACCCGGCTGCCTGACGAAGAAGCAGTGCTCGCCCAATACGAGCAGCTGAGGATGTGGGCCAGCGCACACGGATACGAGCATTATGAGTTGTCTAATTATTCCAAACCCGGCAAACGAAGCCTGCACAACCAACACTATTGGTCGTACGAGCCCTATTTGGGCATTGGTCCGGGGGCACATTCTTTCGATGGAACGCTCAGGTTCTGGAATGTCAGTAACAACAACCTCTATGCTCAAGGTGCAGCGATTACTCAGGAAGCGCTCTCTGTGAGCGAGCAGTTGAACGAACGATTGATGGTGCGTCTACGGACTGCCGACGGCTTCAGGTACAGCACGGATTTACCGCAGCGCGGTCTAAGTACTTTTCATAAAAAAGCGTTTAGAAAAAATGTTGAGGCAGCTCTTCGTAGCGGTGTTATAGCGTCGATTAACGACGGGTTCCGTATTTTACCAGAGAATTGGATGACCAGCGATGCCATTATTGCGGGTCTCATGATAGATCACGAAGATGAAGATTAACCTACACCTAAATGACGCAGATTACGCGGTCAATCTGAGTACACCTTTTGCAGATTTAAGCATGCCGGTGAGCGATGTGGCGCGTGCTTGGTACATTGATGCCCCTGCATTCCATCCAGTCGTTTTAGGCGATTGGAAGGGATCGGTAGCCATGGGTGGCGGTGTGAATTTCTTCTCTATTGACTTCAATCCACATGCCCACGGAACTCATACAGAAACTGCCGGTCATATAACTGAGGAACGTCATTCCATACACGATCATTTTAAGAGCCCCTTCACCATTGCTCTCGTGTTGTACCCGCTTGTCGAAAACGGTAAGGTAAGTATGGCGAATTTTGAAAAGGCTTGGCAGGAAGCTGAAACTGAAGGCGGCACCTTAGGAGTAAGTACTGTCATTCTCAAAACCGATTGCGGAGATGCCAACCGCAGTAGAAACTACAGCAACAGTGATTGGCCTTATTTAGATGCGGAAATAGGTACCTTCTTACGTCAAGCCGGCATTGATCACCTCATCATTGACCAACCCAGTGTGGACCAAGAAGAAGACGGTGGTGCACTTGCTTGCCACAGAAGTTTTTGGGGTGATCGTCCGGAGAATAGCCTGCACAGGACCATCACAGAATTGGCCCATATCCCCGATCATGTTGTACCTGGAAATTACCTGCTAAATCTGCAGGTGGCTCCGATTGATAATGACGCCGCACCTTCAAGGCCGTTGCTGTATTCGCTTGAACAGCTCTAATTACCTTTACGTGAGCGTGCATCTACTGCCGCCAACGTAGCCATATTCACAATCTCACGAACCGAAGCACCAAGTTGTAAAACGTGAGCACTCTTCTGCGTTCCGATAAGCATAGGGCCAATGGCCTCCGCAGCTCCAAAGCTCTGAAGCATTTTGTAAGTAATGTTCCCCGCTGCAAGGTTCGGGAAGATGAATACATTCGCGCGGTGACCGACAAGGTCAGAAAACGGAAAGCTTTCTTCCAGAAGCTCTGGATTCAATGCAAAATTGGCTTGAATCTCACCGTCAACGATAAGATCGGGATGCTCCTCTCGTAGAATCTTACTCGCTTTTGCCATCTTACGCGCATCCGGCCCGTTGCTCGAACCAAAATTTGAATAGCTCAAAAGAGCCACTTTAGGTTCGATATTGGTACGACGCACCGTATCTGCCACGTTCAGTACCATCTGTATAATTTCTTCTACTGTAGGATCCAAATTGATGGTGGTATCCGCGAAGAACATTGGGCCGCGTTTGGTCAATAACGTATACATACCTGCAGCTTTACTCAAGCCTTCTTCAGTACCAATAATACGCAGAATAGGACGTAATGCCGTTGGGTATTTCACGGTTAAACCGCTAATCAGCGCATCAACTCGACCTTCTTTGAGCATCATGTTTCCATAATACTCTCTTGATTTGATCTTACTGCGACACTCTGCCAGAGTCCAACCGCGGCGCATGCGCATATCGTAGAGTTTTTGAGCATACTCTTCACGCCCGCTAGAATCCGCTATAATGTCAATAATCTCTGCGCCACCTAACTCAAGCTGATATTCTTCAATTATCTTTTCAATTTTAGCTTTTGGTCCTAACAATACCGGCTTCGCTGTTCCACCATTGATCAAAATTTCAGCTGCTTTCAAGATGCGGTATTGATCTCCTTCAGTAAAAACGATACGCTGTGGCTTCTGAGAAGCATTTTCATTCAGCAAACGGATGAACTTATCGTCGCGTCCCAACCTGTCGCTAAGTACTCGGTTGTATGCTTCCCAGTCAGAAATAGGCGCCTTTGCGACACCACTATCCATAGCTGCTTTAGCAACTGCAGGGGCTACCGTAGTAATCAACCTTGGGTCGAACGGCTTAGGTATGATATAGGTAGGTCCAAAGGTTAGGTTGCTCTCGCCGTAGGCAAGGTTCACCAACTCTGGAACCGGCTCTTTCGTAAGTTCAGCAATGGCTCTAACAGCAGCCAATTTCATTTCTTCATTGATGGTCGAAGCACGTACATCGAGCGCCCCACGGAAAATGAATGGGAACCCTAATACATTGTTCACCTGGTTCGGATTGTCACTACGACCCGTTGCCATGATAATGTCCTCACGGGCCGCCATGGCATCTTTGTAACTGATCTCTGGATCCGGATTCGCTAGAGCAAATACAATAGGATTGGCTGACATGGACTTCACCATGTCTTTGGTCACAATACCTCCTTTGGAAAGGCCGACAAATACATCTGCACCTGCAATCACTGTCGCTAAATCTGTAGGGTTATGATCCTTAGCAAAAATTTCCTTCTCTGGAGTCAAGCTGTCTCTCGATGAAGTAATTAATCCTTTGGAGTCACACATGTATAGGTTCTCCGGCTGCACACCTAAACTCAAGTATAATTTCGCACACGAAATGGCCGATGCACCCGCACCATTGAAGACCACTTTTATGGTTGCAATGTCTTTTCCTGAAATCTCCAACGCGTTCAATAGAGCTGCCGCCGTAATGATGGCAGTACCGTGCTGATCGTCGTGCATAATAGGAATATTCAACTCTTCCTTCAAGCGCTTTTCGATGTAGAAACAATCGGGCGCCTTGATATCCTCAAGGTTGATGCCCCCAAAAGTTGGAGCAACCGCTTTTACGGTGTCAATGAATTTATCAGGATCTGCTGCATCCAATTCAAGATCAAACACATCAATATCCGCGAAGATTTTAAACAATACGCCCTTTCCTTCCATCACTGGCTTAGACGCCTCAGGGCCTATATCTCCAAGACCCAACACCGCCGTACCGTTTGAAATGACCGCCACCAAATTTCCTTTCGCCGTGTATTTGTAGACGTCCTCCGGGTTTGCTGCGATCTCCTTACAAGGCTCTGCCACACCTGGAGAATAGGCGATGCTCAGATCACGCTGAGAGTTTGAGGGCTTTGTAGGAATGACCTCAATCTTACCCGGCTTGGGCTGCTGGTGGTACTTCAATGTATCCGCTTTGCGTATGGGTCTTTGACTCATGTCGTTTTAGGTTTAGTACAAAAAGGTATTAAATGGGAACCTTGATGCATGTATTTCTGATGCCACACGGTACACCGTGCGCCTTAATTCGTCAATATTATTTCTGTCTTGAGCTGAAATGAAGACGGCGCGCTCGCCAATCTTGTTCATCCAACTCCTTTTCCAATGGTCAAGATCGTAATTTCTTGGCGTCAATTCTAAATCAAACTCATCCGCCTCCTCGTAGGTGAATGCATCGATCTTATTAAAGACCATGATGGTCGGCTTATCTAAACTATCGATCTCCTGTAAAATTCCATTCACACTGTCGATGTGTTCCATGAAATTCGGATGAGAAATATCTACCACATGCATCAGCACATCAGCCTCCCTTACCTCGTCCAAGGTACTCTTAAAACTCTCGACCAGCTGGGTGGGCAACTTTCGAATAAACCCTACCGTATCTGTCAACAGCAACGGTAAATTATCAATGTTAATCTTACGCACCGTCGTATCCAAGGTTGCAAACAGCTTGTTCTCTGCCAGTACATCCGTCTTACACAGCAAATTCAACAAAGTACTCTTACCCACATTCGTGTATCCCACAAGAGCCACACGAGTGAGCTTGCCACGGTTGCTGCGCTGTGTACTCATCTGTACATCAATCTTCTGCAACTTCTTTTTAAGCTGAGAGATTTTCTGCTGAATGATTCGCCTATCTGTCTCAATCTGGGTCTCCCCGGGACCGCGCATACCAATACCCCCTTTCTGTCTTTCGAGGTGGGTCCACATTCGCGTAAGTCGTGGAAGTAAGTATTGATACTGGGCCAATTCTACTTGAGTACGCGCATAGCTCGTCTGTGCCCTGGCGGCAAAAATATCCAAGATGAGATTGGTTCGGTCCATTACTTTTACCTCCATCATCGCCTCAATGTTCTTGAGCTGCGATGGGGTCAATTCATCGTCAAAAACCACCATATCGATATTCTCCGCCTTCACAAAGCCGAGAATCTCTTCCATCTTTCCTGTACCCAAGAAGGTCTTAGAATTTGGCTGCGACAATTTCTGGGTGAACATATGCACCGTATCTGCCCCTGCCGTATCTGCGAGAAAGCGCAATTCTTCCAGATATTCGAGTGCCTTATCCTCGTCCTGCTGCTTATTGACAATGGCAACAAGAACACAGCGCTCCCGTTCGGAAGATCGTTTCTTCTTGAGTTCTATCATTTAACCGAGTGTAGTTATGCGCCTTGCAAGAAGGCCTCCCATGGAAATCTCAATGCGATTAACGCTAGTCCAATTCC
>CATAPZ010000132.1:0-2077 GCA_949486955.1 Cryomorphaceae bacterium
AAGCACAACATCGCTGCTCAGGTTGAGGGGTTTGCAGGACACACCGGGTATCTCGCTGAGGCCTTTAATGATGAGGTACTTATGATTCTTGCTTCAGATGTACTGAAGGTAGCCACGGTCACCGGACACGTACCTGTGAGTAAAATTACTGATAACTTAAAAGAGGAAGGTATTACGGCGTCGATTGAACTGCTTGCAAAGAGCTTAAAGCGCGACTTTGGTTGCGTGAAGCCAAGTATTGCCGTTTTAGGATTGAATCCACATGCAGGAGAATTTGGTGCCATTGGCTCGGAAGAAGCCGATATTATCAAACCAGCCATTGAAAAGGCTGATGTGAAAGGGGCGATTATTAGAGGCCCTTTCCCTGCAGACGGGTTCTTTGGTCAAGGCTACGATCAGAAATTTGATGCTGTGCTGGGAATGTACCACGATCAGGTACTTGTGCCTTTCAAAGCATTGGCCATGGGAAGCGGGACGAACTATACGGCAGGACTCACTGCTGTAAGAACTTCACCTGACCATGGAACTGCAATGCACATTGCAGGGCAAAACAAAGCAAACGAATCATCCTTCAGAACATCGGTTTTCGCAGCTATTGATATCGTGAACAGCCGTAAGGTCTACGATGAAATCACAGCGAATCCACTCAAAAAACAAAAGGAGAAGCGTTAGAAGTTTTCAACAATTTGAATATCTTTGCACGCTCATTCAGATGGGGAACTAATGAAGACTAAGGACTTTACCATAACATATGTTGGCTTAAAGCTTGGTTCTCACGAGTTTAATTACGATTTGAATGATACGTTCTTTGAACTTTTTGAATTCTCAGACTACAGCGACTTAAAAGGCGTGGCTCAGATGAAAATGTTGAAAAGTGAAACTGTTCTTGATTTGGACTTTTCATTCAGCGGAAGCATCACTGCACCTTGCGACGTGACCAACGAACCCTATACTCAGGAACTGGAAAATAGTTTCTCCATGCAGGTAAAGTTTGGTGAGGAATACAACGACGAAAACGATGAGTTGCTCATCTTGCCGCACGGCGAACACTCGTTTAACATTGCTCAGTACATGTACGAACTAGTCGTTTTAAGCATTCCGCCTAAACTAAATGGACCGAATGCTGGAAATGGCCTTGAGGATTTTATTGAAGACGAAGAAGAAAATGAAAAAGAGACTGATCCTAGATGGGATCAATTAAAAAACTTGTTGAATAATAAATAGTATTAGATATGGCACATCCTAAGCGCAGACAGTCAAGCACGAGAAGAGACAAGCGCAGAACTCATTACAAAGCGGCCGATCAGCAATTAGCGATTTGCCCTACTACTGGCGAAGCACACCTTTACCACCGTGCACACTGGCACGAAGGAAAACTTTACTACAAGGGTAAAGTAGTTATGGAGAAGGCATAAGCCTTTGCTAATAAGTCATTGATTTACAGATAAGTAGCCCCTAAAAAGGCTACTTTTTCTTTTTTAAATGAGGTTTTAAAAATAGACCGCCTATTTTAGCCCACTCAACAAAGCACGATGAAAGCAGCAATTACAGCGATCGGAGGGTATGTTCCAGAGTATGTTCTAACGAATGCCGAGTTAGAAACCATGGTCGAAACCAATGACGAATGGATTACTACTCGAACCGGAATTAAGGAGCGTCGCATCCTTAAACCAGAAGAAGGCCGCGGTGCCTCTTATCTAGCAATCAAAGCCGTTGAAGCCATGAAGGAAGAATACGGTGTAAGCGTTGAAGACGTTGACCTCGTAATTCTAGCTTCAGTAACTGGTGATATGCCGGTTGCAATAACTTCAGCATATATCGCACAAGAGATAGGTGCCAAGAATGCCTACGCTTTTGACCTGCAAGCAGCATGTTCTTCGTTCTTATATGCAGTAAGTAATGCAGCAGCCTATATTGAATCTGGTAAATACAAGAAAGTACTGGTCGTGGGCTCTGATGTCATGAGCTCTATTGTGGACTATACAGACCGTACTACCTGTATCTTGTTTGGTGATGGATGTGGGGTCGCTCTCATGGAGCCGAACTATGAAGGTCTTGGTGTACAAGATGAGCTTCT
>CATAPZ010000133.1:0-1889 GCA_949486955.1 Cryomorphaceae bacterium
CCAAGCCCTACTTCAAGAATGGAGATCTCTTCCTTATCTAAGGCCATAAGACCAGCATCAATGAACACGTGCTGACTTTCGGTCATTGCGCCGTGGATGCTGTGGTAGTGTTCATCTAGTTCAGGAACCCATATGGTCAAACTGCCGTCTGATGAGGTAGTAAAGTTCCTTGGACTAGCTTTCATTATTGAACGTAGAGTTTTTCGATGCGAGGAATAGGTCCTTGGCAGAAGTTCATATGACAAGCAACACAACTCTTTACGAGATTATTGTGCGCTTCGATCTGTCCTTGTACATCTTCTGCTGAGTTTAATTGGCCGTAGCTCGCTATAAAAGCTTGGGCATGAGGTTCAAAAGCCGGTCCGACCATATGCGGCTCGGTGGGCTTTGCAGTAATCATTTTAAAGATGAGTTGAGAATTTGCAACCGCCATTTCTCCCGCTTCCAAGGTTCCCTTTCTTTCCGTGGCTTCGTTATGAAGCACCCGCATGATTGATGCCAACTCACTAGGTTGATCCATTTCTGGTTTCCAGCCTGTATTCTTCTTTGGTTCTCTAGTAGGAGAGGAACAGGCAGCGACGAATAGACTTATGCCCAATAAAACAAGAATCTTACTCTTCACTTGGGATAAGAATTTTTACACCCGTCGCTTTGAATTTAACCTCGCCAGTAGGTTCTGTGATGGCTGCGATTTCTTCTTCACTTGCGCCGCGATCTTCGGCATAATGCTGAAGTTCTGCTACAGAAGTACTGTCCCAATAAGCAAAGCCGGTCATTACCATGTTTTGTCCTTGGCTGTTTGTCGGAAGTAGAAATTCGTAGTCGTAATCCACAAACAAGTTTTCGCTTGAATCAATGGCAGTAGCCATCCAGCAACCTTTTACTGTACATACCTGTGTAATAGGTCCTTCAACTGTGGCGAAGACAGTGTCTTCACCGGCTGAAGAAAAATTGGCTACCAATTCCTGCGCTGAAAAAGCATTTTCAACGACAAAAGTGCTGTCTCCAAAATTCATGTAGGCTTGTACTTCTTCTTGAGAAATTTCATCCTCTGAATTAGCAGATTGACAAGAAATCAGGGCAATGGTTGCAAGACTTGCAATGAGTAGATGTTTCATTCGGTTTTTTTATTAATTCTCGATTTATCCGTCATTTCGAGTTTACTACGAGAATAGTTTTACACCTTCAAAATTAGTACATTTGCAGTGCCCAAGAAAACAGAACATGAAAATAGAGCTGACCCAACAAAGCCGTAGATCTAGTATTGATTTTTCAAACCTTCCTTTTGGAAAACACATGTCAGATCACATGCTTGTTTGTCATTTTAAAGACGGACAGTGGTTAGAGCCAGAAATCCGTCCCTACGGTCAGTTAGAGTTTTCGTACGGTTTGCACGCATTACACTATGGCCAAAGCGCCTTTGAGGGAATGAAAGCTTACCGTAAGGATGATGGAGGAATTAGCATGTTCCGTCCATTAGACAACTTTGCACGTTTAAATAAAAGTGCTGAACGCCTAATGATGCCTCAGGTTCCTGAGGATATTTTTATGGGCGGTTTGAAGAAATTGCTTGAGATTGATGCAGATTGGGTACCAAATGCAGAAGATCATAGCCTCTACATTCGTCCGTTCTTGTTTGCTTCATCAGAATTTATCGCCGCACGTCAAAGCGACAATTACACTTTCTGTATCATCACTTGTCCTGTAGGTCCATACTACAGTGGAAGTGTGAAAGTGAAAATTGAGCAAGAGTATACTCGTGCAACAGGCGGTGGCATAGGATACACAAAAGCCGCTGGAAATTATGGAGGTTCTTTCTATCCAACGGCAAAAGCTATCAAAGAAGGGTATAACCAAGTCATTTGGACCGATCATAAGGAGCACAAGTA
>CATAPZ010000134.1:0-5055 GCA_949486955.1 Cryomorphaceae bacterium
ATGCAGTTTGGGATTGAGATTCCCGGTTGGATCAAATGGTCTCCTGTAAAATTCAAATACCCAAAGTGGGCTGGATTGTACCCTGAACCGGACGGTCAGGTCCTGCATGTAAATAGAGGATTCGGATTCTTGGCCTTCCCGGGTCGTGTAGGTATGTGGCCAGAGATTACGCACATCACCTTGCGTAAAAAATTGGCCTAGATTTCTTTGTATAAGCGCGACATAAAGTAAATATGAGGTAGACTCAATGCGCTTAAGAAAATGAGGAAATAGCTCGACCACTGCCAAATTGAACTGCGGTCAAACTGGTATATCACCAAAAACATAATCACGGCACCGGCTGTAAAAGGCAGCGCTTTAATGAACATACCGCTATGCGTCCAGTTTTCTGTCGTGCGTAAATGTCCCCAACCCGTTAAGCTGTGTTGCAAAACGAAATACACGCCAAAGCTCAATACCAAGGGCAACTGTGTCCCTAATGCCAAAGCCATTAAAGAAAGTGCCCAAGCGGCCGATCTGAACCAGAAGGCACACATAAATCCAAGGAAGAGCATCATATTCACCAAAGAAATTGCCAGCCCGGCTTCGACAGGCCATGCAGGTACATTCATATAACCCATCATGGTATTCACTTCCTCAATATGAGAAAGTAAGACAATTCCTAGAAGCAAGGTGCCCCATAAAAATGATAGTCCAGCGTTTGATCGCTGCCATTCAATAAGGTCTGTCTCGCCAAAATGCCACGCACTATATATGAGGAAGAACACAAGGCCTGCTATCGGACTAACCAACCATAACAATACTACCAATGCCATAATACCAAGGTAACGAGCGATAAATGCCGGTAACTTCAAATTACGCGCATGTGAAAATCCATCGAGTGCGCCGTGAGGAATCCCAACCAAAAAGAGGAAGAACAGCAACAAGCCAATACCTAGATTGGTGCCATATCCTGGCGAAAAATGGTTGATGGCAAGTGCCAAAAGGGAAAACACAATAGGCACCCAACGCTGTGGTTTGGACAACATAAAAGCAAAAGCCGATACCACGGCACTCCAAATAAATTTGCGTTTATTCAATCGAGCAAACATGCCAATTTCCCATCGTACGCTACTCTTTTCATCCAAGAAGGTAAATACCTCTGCGGTAGGCTTTGATTTAAAAAGTCGGGTGAAAATACTTTTCCCCCAGTGCGGTCTAAACTTCAAAATAAAGAGCAAGACAAAATCATAAAAAGCAAAACGACCACCGCCTCTTGAAGGCAATCCAAACCAAGGGTTTGTGGATTTATTCAATGATTCGTTCACCGCAATTTCTCGGCCGTGCTCGTACATGTTTTTAAACGCATAGCCTGTAGTCGCTTTCAACTTGCCCGCACGAGCACCCGTTGAGATTACTTTTGTACTGCGGTGGTACTGCTCCGCGTTCTGAGACATAGGTAATACGCCCCGTTCAATATCATTAATACTGTAATTGCCATTGAAGGTCAGTAGATAGTTGCGCAATAAATCCTTGGCCAGTTCTGGTGAGAGTAATTCATTTCCAAATCTTGTAAGCTCGATAAGCGCTTCAGTCTTACTCGTGGGTAAAACGTAAACAAATTGTGTGAAGCCGCTTTGTGGAATATTGAAATCCATCAGGCGCATGGTCTCCTCATTGAACTTTGGCTTATCAAAGGAAACCTTCCAACCCTCAAAGCTTTGCCAAACGGTTTGACCTATAACCTCATTGATTGACGGCGGACGACTGTCGTACACCTTTAAGGCTTGATAGCTTCCTTCATTGGTATGAAGATCGATGTAAACATCGTGGTCTTCTATCTCTCGAACCTCCGCATTGGATGCTTTGATGTTTGGATGGCGCTCTAATAAGGCTCGGGTCTTGTCGTAAAGCGCAATACTTTCTACCATATAATAACGCATACCCTTCAGGTGTTCTGCCTTATTACCAGAAACTACTCTAGACCAGCTATGCTTAATCTCTGCTCCTAAGTCCTGTACGATTTCATCGTCAGGATAGGCCCAGAAACAATAGGTCTTATCGTTCATTGCTTTGAAGCTGTGGTCAAATACTATACCTGCCGATTCCTCCAGCAAGCCTTCTTTTTCCATGTGCAACAAGAGCAAAGAATTTGCAGCTCCTAATCCTATGAGTCCAAAAGTATACACGATTACTATTAAATGTCTAAACGACCTTTTATTTTAATGAACCCGAAACACGTTGTTTTGTTCTCGAAAAGGGGCGAAAATGGATGTAATCAGCGTTTAAAACGATGATTATCAGGTGTTGTTTAAGTTTTTTTACTCAATTTTAAACGTCTGTGAACAAATTACATGTGGGGCAGTTAAGTGGTAGTTATAACCTTTAATAATTACACACCATGTCACTGACAACTTTATTGGCTAGCGTAAGTGCTAGCAACGCGGCAGTAGATTTAACTGCCTACACTGACATCACAACCGTTACTTCGTTTACGTTCTTCGTAGGCTGTATGGCTATGATGGCTGCATCTGTGTTCTTCTTCTTCGAAATGTGGAACGTAGATAAGAAATGGCGTACTTCTTTATTGGTTAGTGGTTTGATTACGTTCATCGCGTTCGTACACTACTACTACATGAGAAGCTACCACTTCGAAACTGGAGAATCTCCAACATTCTTCCGTTACGTTGACTGGACGCTAACTGTACCACTAATGTGTGTTGAGTTCTACTTGATCACGAAGAAAGCTGGTGCTAAAATGGGTCTTCTATGGAAACTCATCTTTGCGTCTGTAGTTATGCTTGTAACTGGTTACCTCGGTGAGACAATTTACCGTGAGTCTTCAGTTCTTTGGGGTGTTATCTCTGGTGCTGCTTACTTCTACATCGTATTCTTGGTGTGGAAAGGAGAAGTGGCTCAGTTGGCAGCCAACGCTGGTCCTGCAGTAGCGAAAGCAGTAAAAGTTCTTTTCTGGTTCGTTTTAGTAGGATGGGCAATTTACCCATTAGGTTACATCTTGGGTACACCAGGCGGTTTGTTCGGAATGCAATTAGTTTCTGACCCAGCTGCTGCATCTGCATACATGGATGTTGTTTACAACATTGGTGATGCGGTTAACAAAATTGGATTCGGTCTAGTTATCTACTCTCTTGCTGTTAGCACGAAAGAAGAGGCGGCTTAATCATACGTTTCAGAGTGTTTGGAACCCCCACCGCGGCTTCGGTGGGGGTTCCTATTTTTAGGACCTTTCCTAATCCCCCCTTGGTGTATCTTTATTGTCATAAATACTTGGATAATGAAGAACCCTATTCTTGTTTTAGCCCTCCTCTACTCTTTAAGCGCCTTTTCCCAGAAAACCGGCTCAAATTCTTATAAAATCGACCTCACCAACGTGGTAGACGATCGTGTGAAAGTCACAGTCGACGCAACGCTAACTAACCTTGGCAACAGCCCAGACGGCAAGTACAAGTTTAATTTCCCAGCGACCATCCCAGGCACCTACGCCACTTTGGATTACGGCCGATTCATCCACGATTTTAAAGCATTCGACGCTTCTGGAAAAACCCTAAAAGTTTCCAAGAAGAAGAACACCTATTCCATCAAAGGCAAACCAGCTAAACTAGAATACTGGGCAGAAGACAGCTTCGATGCGAAAATTCGCAAGAATAAAGTTTTTGAGCCTGCTGGGACAAATAACCAGGAGCGCCGAAACTTTCTACTGAATGCCGCTGGTTATTTTGGGTTTTTTGAAGGACTTGAAGATTTACCAGTATCACTTGAAGTAAATAAAAGCCCTAGCCTATACGGCTTAAGCGCTATGGAAAGCTATTCCTACGGAAACACTCAAAACTTCTACGCCCGCGACTACCACCATTTTTTGGATTGCCCGGTAATGGTGAGCAAGCCAGATACTACTTCATTTATGTTAGGCGGTGCTAAAGTGACCATCGGCGTATTCACTGAGAATGGTCGTGAACTTTCTAGGGACATCTACAAACAGGTAGAAACCAGCATGAAGGCCATTGAAGCCTTCTTACAAGGTGATCTCCCCGTAGACAATTACGCCTTCATTTTTTACATAAAAGACCACACTGAATTTGAAAGCTTATTCAACGGTTCGGAGATTAAAATCGGCACCATATTTAAAGCGTTGAGAAAATTAGCAGGCAAAGGGTTTGGGGCACTTGAACACGGCAACAGTTCTGTATACTACCTCCCCGATTTTGGCGGTACCACTGTACTTGACGGTATGGCCGATGTTTGTATCCACGAATTCTTCCACATCCTCACTCCATTAGGACTGCACAGCGAAGAAATTGGAAACTTCAACTATATCGAGCCAAAGATGAGTAAGCACCTTTGGCTGTACGAAGGCATCACAGAGTACTTTGCAGGCATCAGCCAGGTCAAAGGCGGTGTCATCACCAAAGACGAGTACCTTACCAAGGTTTTAAAAGGCAAGATTCGTAGTGCCGCACGCTATCCAACCAAGAAAATGTCCTTCACTGAGATGAGTGAAAACGTCTTGGATAAACCATACAAAAAGCAATACGGTCAGGTCTACCAAAGAGGCGCCTTAATAGGCGCGCTACTCGATATTCGCATCATTGAGTTGACCCAAGGCGAGAAAGACTTGCACGATATCATCCTTACCCTCCGCGACAAATACGGCCCTAATGAAAGTTTTAATGACGATGAAATCATCGAAGAGTTTGTTAGTCTTGTTCATCCTGATCTTCAGCAATTCTTTGATAGTTATGTCACAGGGCGAGAAGAACTCCCTATTCAATCCTATTTGGCAAAAGTCGGCGTCGAATACGATAGAAACTATGTGGGTCCCTTGATTGCACATCCGGTGAACGATAACGATGTGAAGCGCAGTAGATTGATTGTTGGTCAAAAAATGACCATCAAGAAGGTTGGCAAAAATGATTTTGTCGGATTTAAACCAGGCGATAAGGTGAGTATTCTAGACGACAATCTTTTCTCTGGGCCACAGGCGCTTCAACCGGGCGAGACCATCGAGATCAGCGTCTTACGAGATGGTGAGAACATTCAATTACCGTACATCGTTAG
>CATAPZ010000135.1:0-3175 GCA_949486955.1 Cryomorphaceae bacterium
ATAACCCCTTAAAATGAGAACCTATGAGCCTAAAAATCAGAAAAACAGCAAAAGCCGATTTAGAGAACAAGCGTCCCTTGTTCTTAATTCTAGGATTGGTATTGTCTCTTAGTGCGGCCTATACTGCTTTGGAGTGGACCGTAAGTGAACGCCCTTTAATGGTTGTGGACGATGATGGCGGCTATTACATCGAAGAAGAGGATTGGGTCGTGCCCATTACCCAAAGAGCGATGCCGGCCAAGCCTATTGCTCAACACAGCGCAAAGGTAAATCCTAACATTATCACCATAGTGCCGAATACAGCAGCGCTACCGGCTATTGACCTTAGTTTGTTTTCAGGCATTATTGACGATGGAATTGTCGAGATTATTGATCCTGATCCCATTGATAATGATATTTATAAGTTCACTGCAGTTGAATCTAGGCCAGTGTTCCAAGGCTGTGAATCTTTGGTAACAGACGATGAGCGTTTCATGTGTTTTCAGCAGCAGTTGTTGAAGTTTGTGGGCAAAAACTTCGAGGTTAGCGAAGCCATGATGATGTTTTCCAACGCAGAAAAGGTATTCGTAGAATTTATTATTGAAAAAGACGGTCATGTACGTCAGGCCAAAGTTGTTCGAGGTGAAGACGAATTGATTTCTGAGGAAGCAATCAGAATGGTGAAAAGCTTGCCAGAATTTACCCCGGCAAAAATCAATGGTAAGCCCGTAAGAATGTCGTACATTTTGCCCGTAAATGTCAAGCTACAGTAATCATGAAATTCAAAGCAGTACTTCTATTTTTCCTTTTAACCGCTATCCCTGCTATGGCGCAAGAAATGGTCGCGCCGACCTTTGAAAAGTGCCAGCACATCGAGGTCGGTGAAGAAATGCAGGTTTGTTTCAATAGGACGCTCATGGAGCATGTGATGACCACTCTGAAGTATCCTGAAGGATTGAAAGAGGAAGGGAAGGTGTTTATAAAAATCACCTTTGACGAAGAAGGCGTATTGCAGGGGCCTGAAGTGCTGAAAAGCTTTTCGGAATTGGCCTCAGATGAAGCGGTCCGGGTAATGCGCTCTTTACCACAGATTGTGCGTCCTGCCACAGAAAATGGCGAGCCCGTAAGTATTACCTACACCATACCTGTCCAGTTCAAGAAATAACTCTTAAAAACACATTTGTGCTAACGGTAGTTTTGGCTATTTTAGCACCTCAATTATTTCTAACGCATGAAGAATAGAAAAACCTACAATGCAGACGCAGAAAACAAGAAGAATCTCTTCTTGCTTATCGGTCTTACGTTGTCTTTGGCGCTCACGCTCTTCGTATTGGAATACAGATCTTACGAATCAGGTCCTGGTGAGCTGGGTAAGATGAGCTATGACGATGAAGACGAGATTGCGATTATCACAAACAGAACGCCACCTCCACCACCTCCACCACCTCCACCGGCACCACCAGAGGTTATTCAGATTGTAGAAAACGATTTGGAAATCGAGGAAGTGGAATTTGAATCGACTGAAACTGACGAGAGCGAGGAAATCGAAATCGTTGAGGAAGAGGAAGAGGACGATGAAATCTTCAACTTCGCTGTTGTGGAGAACAAGCCAATCTTCCCAGGTTGTGAAAAGAAAGCTACAGAGAATGACAAATTCATGTGTTTCAATCAGGAAATCATGAAACACATCGGTAAGAACTTTGAATTCCCAGAATTGGCGCGCCAAATGGGTATCCAGGGTAAGGTGTATGTCAACTTCGTAATCGAGAAAAACGGAAAAGTAAGCTCAGTTACTATTGCACGTGGTGTAGACAAGTTGATTGATGACGAGGCAATGCGCGTAATCAAGAAGCTTCCAACATTTATCCCTGCCAAGCAGCGCGGTAAGCCCGTACGTATGCAGTACACTGTGCCGATCAATGCAAGATTGCAGTAATCGGTAAATCATCCTATAAAAAGCCCGGGCCTTTGGCTCGGGCTTTTCTATTTTTGAACGATCAAAAAAACAATTATGAGCCAGACATTGGATCAACTTACGGTTATCGCTGCACAGGCGGCTTTGCACGGGGGAATTGAAATCCTTGAGGTCTACAATAATGAAGAGACACAGGTTGAAGTTAAAGGCGACGACAGTCCACTGACACAGGCTGATACTAGGGCCCATAAAGCCATAATGTCTTTGCTGGAGCCCACAGGGATTCCAGTACTAAGTGAAGAAGGCCAACACCTTCCGTTCAATGAGCGTTCTTCGTGGTCGAGACTATGGATTGTAGATCCGCTGGACGGTACAAAAGAATTTATCAAACGCAATGGCGAGTTTACTGTGAATATCGCTTTGGTTGAACAAGGTCGACCAATTATGGGTGTGGTTTACGTGCCTGTTACCGGCGAGCTATATGTTGGTGTAGGTTCAAAAGGCGCTAAGAAACTCACTTTGGCTCCATCGTCTACGGTGCTTAGCGAGACATTAGCAATAGGAATTGATTTGCCGGTTGCGCTCGATCGACCATTTACTGCAGTAGGTTCTCGAAGTCACATGAATGAGGAGACGGAAGATTTCTTGAAACAATACCGTGAAAAACACGGAGAGGTTGCCATTCTTTCTAAGGGTTCTTCTCTTAAAATGTGCATGGTGGCAGAGGGATTGGCTGACGTTTACCCTCGTTTTGCACCAACTATGGAATGGGATACTGCTGCGGGTCAAGCAGTCGTTGAGGCGGCTGGATTTAGTATGGTAGAAAAGGAGGGCAGGACTCCGTTGAGATACAATAAGGAAGACTTATTGAACCCGCACTTTATTGTGCTTTAAGTCTCACATTTTCACAGCGGTGTATCTTATCTTTGCACCGTCAAATTTCTATTAGGTGTCAAACGAAAAGAAACCATCACTTTTTAAAGAAGTCATCCGATTAGGGAAACTTCGGTTGGGAGTATCTGTAGTGTTCAGCTCGATAGCGGGCTACCTTTTGGGATATGACGTTTTTTCATGGGTTGAACTTTTGCTACTCACTCTTGGAGGATTGCTTGTGGTTGCTGCTTCGAACGCATTCAATCAAATTTATGAGGTGGAGCAGGATGCCTTGATGAACCGGACAAAAAATCGACCGCTTCCAGCCGGAACGATGACCGTTGCTCAAGCATACACGGCAGCTGTTCTTGCACTCTTGGTTGGATTATTTATGCTTTACAGCATCAA
>CATAPZ010000136.1:0-5575 GCA_949486955.1 Cryomorphaceae bacterium
GTGAACTCGGTGAGGTTGCTGTGATTGAAATTAGGCATATCAAGTACACGGCCTCGAAAAGACGGATACAATTTACTCAAGGGGATCTCAATCGTTTCCCATTCTCCCGATGTTGAGAAGGTGGTGATATAGCTCTGGTAATCACGAGCTTTATGTTTAACTCTGAACTGATAGTTCTTTCCGTCTCCTTTCACTCGCATTCTAACGATTGCTCCTTCCGGCGTCTCAATCTTGCCTGTAGCGCACCGTATGGAAGTAAATCCCCCGTAGTTTTCTAGCCGTACTTGGCCCGTGAATGACCCGTGACCTTCCGAGGTTAATTCAAGTGCACCTTCACTTAGGCCACCCATGACCCCGTCGTTTACTACGTACCAACTCTTCAAAGAAGAGGATGGGGTGAAATCAAAGAGGGTAGTCGAAGGCTGCATGAGCGCAATAAAAATGGAAAGAATAATCTGCATTCATTAATAACAGCCACAGAGGTCTTAAGGTTCCGGCTTATCTTGTTATGTGCACCCGAGCTCTAGTCGATGGACGTTCTTTCCATCGGATCTCTGCAATGTAGAGTCCATTAGGTAGCCAGTCTAAATTGTCCTTATCGATAAATTCCGCAGCCTTACGCCCGCTCACATCGTACAGTATGATGGTATTTATGTAATCATTCCACTCCTTAATCAATGAAATGGCGTCAACTTGTTCACTTGGTAATTCTACCAAGGAGAAAGGGTAGGAGGACTGTACAGTAATGCTGGTCGAATCTACTTGGCCACATTTAAATGCAAAAAGTGTCACGGTGAACATATCATCTACAGCATAAGTATGAAGACCAGAATCTAGGTTAGTCCCATTGCCATCGCCAAAGTCGAACCAGAGCGAGTCAGAGTTGGTGCTTGTGCTTTGAAAATAGAAGGAGTCATTGACCATCTGATGGGTAAACGCAGCGCTAGGGTCAAACTTCCCGACATTCCAAAGGGAAAGGCTGTCGTAGACAACGAGTTTGGTTGCCTCTCGGATAGTACTTGCGATGGCTGTATCTAGGTTTGCATCAAAGGTTATGTTCAACGGATTGCTGCGCGTGAATACTGTGAAAAAAGTACAAGCAGCGACGTAAGAACCTGCTAGTGAGGGGTGGCTGCCGTCAGAAGTGTAGAGCGCTACAGTGCTGTCCGTATCACGGATATATTTCCAAACGCTGCCGACAGGACTGAGATAGGCATCGTTGGAATCGGCCATCATTCTATAACGAAGATGCAGGAGGGAGTCCATGCCTTCATATGTGCATAGCGGAGGGAAGTAGGGACAATTCCACTGATCACCGTTTTCTCGCCCCCAAGTTCTAAAGAAGGTAGGTTGGGCACATGGCACAATGCTGCGTATGCTGTCTACCAGTTGATCCGCATAGGGGAGCGTTTGCGTAGCAACTTGATTGTTTGGAAAAGAAGGTTCTTGACTTTGCGCCTGAATGACCACATAATCCCAGTTTTTACTGCCCATCTGATTATACGTCGATGCATTCTGGCTATGTTGGTAGAGTGTGGCTCCTCCGGGCGTTATGCTCGAGTTTGAAAAGTTATACCCTGCTGAAGATGCAACATTCTCAACCATCGTAGCCAAATTGTTGTAGCCTGTGTAGCTGTTTCCAATGAACAGAACTTGGGTTTGGGCGGAGAGTGATGTTGCAACGGTAAGCGCAGCGAGAAACAGGAGTACTTTTTTCATACTCAAAGCTACTTAAAACTTGTTCGTGAATGAAAAAAGCCACCTACTTGCGTAGATGGCTTTCTTAGTGTTGTGGGCGATACTGGATTCGAACCAGTGACCCCCTGCTTGTAAGGCAGGTGCTCTGAACCAGCTGAGCTAATCGCCCTGAGCGGGTGCAAATATAGTACTCGGATTTACTTTTACAACGGGTTTTTTGAAAAAAGTTGTGGTGGAGTGTAATTATTCCTTATCCTCCTTAAAGTCAATGCTTAAGCTATTAACGCAGTAGCGCAATCCAGTGGCTGTAGGGCCGTCGTTAAAGACATGGCCAAGGTGTCCTCCGCATTTTGCACACAGAATTTCTGTACGAATCATGCCGTGGGTTTTGTCGAGTTTCTCGACAATGGCGCCACTTTCGATGCCTGCATCAAACGAAGGCCAGCCGCAGTGAGAATCGAATTTAGAATCGGACGTGAATAATGGTGCATCACAAGCTCTACAGTTGTAAGTGCCTTCTTCAAAATGCATGTTATATTCTCCGGTGAACGGACGCTCGGTACCTTTTTGTCTAAGGACGTAGTATTCTTCCGGTGACAGCTGCTCTTGCCACTCTTGTTCAGATTTAGTGATGTCGTAAGTCCCTTTGTCAATGTTCATATCAGTCTTGTTTTGCGCATTACACGATGCGGCCAAGATTAGTAAGGTGGATAGTAGAAAGAAGTTCTTCATGTCGTAATAACGGCAAATGTCGCTCCAAGGTTTGCGCTAGGAAAGGTTAAAACCCCATTTCATGATCTGCTCGATGACTTTAGCATCTCGAAGTATGCGTCTGTGGCCCAATCCGGAAGTTTCGATGTACGTACCATTTGCCATTTTTTCACCGACTTCACGACCTAGTGAAATAGGCGTATCTCTATCATTGATGTCATGAAACACCAGGGTAGGAATAGTGTTGCTTGGGGCCAATTCAGGTGCGCTAAACAGGTCAAAGTCTTCACCGAATTTAGCTTTGAGATTGTCTACGATTTGGGCATGTACTGCCGTATTAAATCCAATAGCATTGCAAAACAGACCAACCATTGCTGAGATGCGGCCTGGAGGGGCAATTAAAACTTGACTTTTGATGGGTGCACCTAAACGCTGAACGGCATACATGGTTGCATTCGAACCTAGGCTGTGTGCCAATGCTAGATCGACTTCACCAAGGTGCTGAGTTACTTGAAGAATGCAATCGGCAATTTCAGGCATCAAAGTGCGTTTTCCTTCTGCGCCTCGGTGCGATACAGCATTAAACCCGGTAATGGTGTATTCTTCGAGCAGTGAAGGGTATAGGGCTTCCATGGCCTCAATCATTGCGCCGAACTGGGTGAATCTACCCGCCCAACCGTGGATGAGTAAGATGTTTTTTGCTCCCGTACCCATCTGGTAGACCGGATATCTGTTGCCGTTTTCGTGGGTGAACATCGTTGGCGAGCCAAAGCGCTGCTCAAAGGGCACTTCACGTTTAGGTATTTTAAAGGGATAGGGCGTTAGAAACCAGCGCCATGCAATGTTGGCAGCCCAGCGTGTGCTTAAGAACTGGGTCGTTTTTGCCATTCTCGTCATTGCCTTTGGCGGCGCGAAGGACAAGGATTCTTTTGGGGTACTTTGCTGGTCTGTCATAATGGAAATGCAAGGTAGAAAAAGAAAACCCCGACCGCGAACGGTCGGGGTTTTTTCTGTGCCCAGAACAAGATTCGAACTTGCACGCGAATACTCGCACCACCCCCTCAAGATGGCGTGTCTACCAATTCCACCACCTGGGCAAAGGACTGCAAATTTAATGGGAAAAGTTTGACTAGCTAATAAGGTCCAAACTTTTTTCTGTGCTCTCTTGCACTCATAAAAAAAGCCCCCTCTGTGAAGAGGAGGCTTTCTAAGTGATCCCTCAGGGGCTCGAACCCTGGACCCATACATTAAAAGTGTATTGCTCTACCAACTGAGCTAAGAGATCAACCCTTATCCGCTTTGCGGGCTGCAAATATACAGCTGATTTTAAATTTTGCAACGCACCAAGAAAAAAAAACAACCTTCTTTCCACAGGTGTATTTTAACCTCCTGATTCGCTGTACTTTTGTAACAAATATTTCCAATGAAAGTTTTCTTAATCGGCTATATGGCAAGTGGAAAATCCACCTTAGGTAAAGCGCTTGCTGGGGCCTTGACGCTGCCTTTTATAGACTTAGATGTTGAGATTGAGCGAACTGAGGGAACATCGATTTCCGAGATTGTCGACTCCAAGGGAGAGCTGCATTTTCGCAAAATTGAAAGTGGCGTGCTCAAGGATTTGCTCGAGCAAAACGACACGGGTGTATTCGCTCTAGGAGGAGGCACCCCGGTTTTTTACAACCATATGGATCTATTAAACGCAGAAGGAGAGACTATTTTCTTGGATGTTCCTGTCGGAGAATTGGCCAAACGATTGGAAGGAGATATCAAGCGTCCACTCATTCAAAACAAGGAGGATGTTGCAGAATTTGTGGCGAAGCACATGTTCGAGCGTCGCGCGTACTACAGTCAGGCGAAACACCGCATTGCGGGACCTTCGATAAGTGTGGAGGAGCTTAAAGCCGTTTTAAACTAGGCAGACATTTACCGCCGTCCCGTTTTCCACATTCAGTTTTACAGTCTCTTGAAGCGTAGTACTCAAGCTTAATCCTTTGATATCTGCTTTCACTGGGTAACGCTTGTGGCTACGGTCGACTAATACTGTGGTGCTGAGTTGTTGCGGGTGGAATTCCATGAGTTTGATTACAGCCCAGAGTAGCGTTCGGCCGCTGTTGAGCACATCGTCAACCAAGGCGACGTGAGCGCTGGAAGGAAGGTCGATCTGCATATCTGCCGGCTTTGGATCGCTTTTATCAAGAGCCAACTCCATCAGTTCAATCTTTATATCGCTTATGGCATTAAGCTTACCAACGAGCTGCTGCGCAAGCCAATAGCCGTTACCTTGGATACCAACCACATACAACTGTTCTGCTTTGCTGTGTCTGTCGTACAGTTCCCAAGCCAAGCGTTGAACTTTGTGTGCGATGGCTTCTGCGCCTAAGATTTCTGGTGTATTCGAACTCATGCGATGAAATTACGCCTTTAAGACTAATTGAACAACGTTTTCAATATGATGTGTTTGCGGGAACATATCTACCGCACGACTTTGCGTGACGGTATATTTCTCTGCAAGCAGACCAAGATCCCTGGCCTGAGTAGCAGAATTACAGCTCACGTAGACGATTTTAGGAATCTCTAAGTCTAAAAGAAGCTGGACTACATCGCCGTGCATCCCTTCGCGCGGAGGGTCGGTCACTAGGACGTTTGGCTTCCCGTGTTTCGCGATAAAATCGGCATTAAATACGTCCTTCATATCGCCGTCGTAGAACGTCGCATTGTCAATACCATTATTGGCAGCATTCAGCTTGGCATCTACGATGGCCTCCGGGACCAATTCAATACCCACAACTTCCTTCGCTTTTTCGGCCATAAATAGGGCAATGGTTCCCGTGCCCGTGTAAAGGTCAAAGACGAGATCATCCTTTTGAATATCCGCCATGTCTAGGGCCACTTTGTAGAGCTCGTGCGCTTGGAGTGGGTTGGTTTGGTAGAAGCTTTTAGGGCCAATTTTAAAGCGCAATTCTCCCTCGCCACTATACTTCGGCATGGCTTCCTCAATAAATCCTTGACCGCTATAAGTGATGACCGCCTGGTCGTAAATGGTATCGTTTTGCTTTTCGTTGATGACGTATTGCAGCGTAGTGATTTGCGGGAAGGCGGCATCTAGGTCGGCCAACAGGGCTTCGCGTTCTGCTTGGAGTTCAGTTTTGAATTGGATCAATACCAA
>CATAPZ010000137.1:0-4213 GCA_949486955.1 Cryomorphaceae bacterium
ACTGGCTTTCTCAAAGCAGGGCAAGCCTTTGGATGTTCTTAGGCGCAGCGGTCGTTGGGGTTGGCGCAACCATTTTGATTGAGGTTTTACGCAAAAAGCTACGAGTCCAGAGCGACGCAAGTATTGGCATGACCTTTACCTCACTCTTTGCGCTCGGTGTGGTGCTCATTACCTATTGGAGCGACAGCGTTGATCTCGATCAAGAATGCGTCCTCTACGGGGAGATTGCCTATGTGCCATTTAACCTTTGGCTGGTTGATGGGGTTTCTTACGGCCCAATTGCCTTATGGTCATCCGGCGTTCTACTCCTTGCAGTCTTGCTATACATTGTCATCGGCTACAAAGGCCTCAAGATGACCAGCTTCAACGAGGATTATGCGGCTGTTTTGGGCATTGCTGCAGGCCTGTGGAACCTGAGTTTAATGTCCATGGTGAGTCTAGCCACAGTGGTAAGTTTTGAAAGTGTGGGCGCCATTTTAGTGGTAGCACTCTTGGTTGCTCCTGCAGCGACGGCCTATCTTTTTATTCAGCGTTTAAAGCCGTTGCTTGTTGCTAGTGCCTTAATCGGTTTAGTTGGTGCCCTAGGCGGCTATGGGCTGAGCAAGGTGTTTGAGACGAGCATTGCTGGCTCTATCGCAACGGTATTGGGTGCGCTATTTTTGATAGCTTTAATTGTTCATTCGCTCTCGGCGCGAAAAATTAATAAGTATGCAGTGGAAGCTTAAGTCTTTTGAGGAATTGACTCCGCAAGAATTGTACGGGATTCTCAGGTTGCGTAGCGAGGTCTTCGTAGTAGAGCAAGACTGTGTGTATTTGGATGCTGACGGTTACGACGACAAGTGCTTGCACCTTTGGGCGCAGGATGGCGATGATTATGTGGCTTGTACGCGAATTCTGCCCCGTGGAGTCTATTACGAGGAAGCATCCATAGGCAGAGTCATTGTGGCTAAAAGCCATCGAGGCGGCATTGTAGGCAAAGAGTTGATGCGCCGTTCTGAGGAAGCGCTTTACGCCACCGGCGAGCGCGGTCCTATCAAAATCATGGCGCAATCTTATTTGTTACAATGGTATTCTTCCCAAGGCTATGAAGCTCAGGGCGAAGATTTTCTAGAAGACGGCATACCCCATCGAATTATGGTGAAGGCCTAGTAACGCTGCCTTTCAACGAATAGCTATAGGATATTACCAACTTAGTTGGCCGGATTCAATTATTTGGGAAAAAGGTGCCCTATATTTAAGATGTAATTTTGTTAGAAAGAACCTATTGCAGTCTTTAATGTGTTGCTTATCAACTACTTATCGGACTCAAAAAAGTATTCATCTTTGATTTCAGAATTATGCAGAATATGAGCATTCATATTTTGATGTGTTAGTTGAAGCAACCCTGGATCCGCGATCCGGGGTTTGTTTTTTTAGATAAAAGGGTAGAGGTGACATTTATCACATAGTTATCGAATAAGGCGCTCTAGTTTTGAGTGGAAACAAATAAACTAAACGCCATGTCTAAACATTACAATGTCGTCGTCATAGGTGCCGGTACTGGAGGCATCATGACTGCAGCTCAGATCAAAAATCTGAAGAGCGATACATCTATTGCGATCATTGATCCAGCGGAAACGCATTATTACCAACCTGCTTGGACACTCGTAGGGGCCGGTGCATACGATTACAACAAAACAGGCCGCCCAATGTCCTCAGTAATTCCTAATGGATGCTATTGGGTGAAGGACGCTGTAACTACTATTGATGCGGATAACAATAAAGTAAACACTGCTGCTTCAGGTGAATTGAGCTACGATATTTTGGTGGCCGCGCCAGGTATCCAGATTGATGTGGACGGAATCCCTGGACTAAAAGAAGGTCTAGAGGCAGGAGTTGTATGTTCAAATTACACCGATCCGAAGAAGACGTGGGAATTGGTCCAGAAATTTAAAGGAGGTAATGCGGTATTTACGCAGCCAACGACACCTATTAAGTGTGGTGGCGCGCCTCAGAAGATCATGTATTTGGCCGATGACCATTGGGCTAAAACAGGTGTAAAAAGTGATACCAATGTCATTTTTGCTACACCTGGATCCGTGATTTTTGGAGTGCCAGATTTTGCGAAGACACTTACTAAAGTACTCCAGCGTAAGAATATTCATTTCAAACCATTTTATGCTATTTCAAAGATTGATGTGGCCAACAAAGAAGTACATTTTACCAATGCGAAGCCTGGTGAGAACCACTGTGTAGTAAACGAAGGGAATGGCTTAAGCGAAAGAACGGAAGGTGATTCTGCCTACGTGATTCCTTTCGACCTACTCCACCTCGCACCGCCCCAAAGTGCCCCGGACTTTATCAAAAACAGTCCACTTTCAAACGGTACTCCAGGCGGTTGGATCGATGTAGATATCAATACGCTTCAGCACAATAAGTATTCGAATGTATTTGCCGTAGGTGATGCAGCAGCACTACCAACCGCAAAGACAGGTGCCGCCATTAGAAAGCAAGCGCCAGTAGTTGCGGGCAATGTAGTTGCTATGCTAAACAGCAATAAAATTACGGATGCGCAATACGAAGGATACAGCTCATGTCCACTAGTTACCGGCTATGGTAAAATGGTGTTGGCCGAGTTCAAATACAATAACGTTAGAGATTCCGATCCGTTCCTCAGCAAATTTGTGGATACGACCAAGGAAAACTATAGCATGTGGATCTTGAAAAAGTTCGGTTTGCCGTACATGTACTGGAACCGCATGATGAAAGGTAAAATGTGATGTTTGTCATATTTTGATGTGTTAGTTGGAATGCCCCGAGCCTTGTGTTCGGGGCTTTTTTATTCCTTAAATTCGTTAGCATGAATACACCCAATGCAGATGGTGCAATCTCTCTGAAGGAAAGCATGCTCGAAGTGGAAGGTTGGACCCCAGAAATCTACCAGCGTAATTTCAACGACTTCCTAGACAGCCAGCCTTATCTAGTAGGCACTCTAATGGATGCCGATGAAGGCATGGAAGAAGGCGCGCATTCTTGGATGCTCAAGGCCGTTTTGGTTTTGAAATGGTCGTTCCAAAAGATGGGATGGCGTGCTACCATGCTTAGCGAAGAAAAGTGGATAGGCATCATTGAATCTCGCATGGAGATTTATGAGGAGCACCAAGGGGACAATGGGTTGGACATTCAATCCCTTATCAAGATTAGCAGTTCGCCCAATACCTTGAGCGAACTCTACCTCTACGTGGCAGAAAACAATGCGATGACCAATGAGGCTGCAGGAAACATCCTCTTCTTGTTAGACTGTGCCATCGAAGCCATGGAAATGGCAGTATTGCAGGATAAAACAGAGAGTGACGCATAATGGATAAGGCTTCACATATCGTTCGTCACATGATGGAAAACGACGCCTTTAGCCAGTGGTTAGGCATTGAAGTCGTGGCCAATTCCGCCGGTTACGCCGTCTTAAAAATGAACGTTCGTGAAGAAATGACCAACGGATTCGGCATTGCCCATGGGGGCATCACATATTCTCTTGCAGATTCGGCCCTAGCCTTTGCTTCAAACGGTGGCGGACGTCAAAGCCTGTCCATCGAGACCAGCATTCACCACATAGCCAAAGTGGAAACTGGGGATACTATTACTGCTTCTGCATCGCTCATTAGTGAGACCAACAAAACAGGTATTTACCAAATAGATATCACAAACTCTTCAGGGCAACGCGTAGCGTGGTTCAAAGGAACCGTATACCGCACCTCGAAAGAATGGAACCTATGAAACAGACCTATATTGTAGATGGCGTACGTACGCCTATCGGAAAATTTAAAGGAACGCTTGCTGCGGTCCGACCGGACGATCTTGCTGCCATGACCATTGCTAAACTTATGGAGAAAAATCCTGGTTTGGACCCGTCGGCCATTGACGATGTGATTTTAGGTTGCGCGAATCAGGCGGGAGAGGATAACCGAAATGTGGCGCGCATGGCGGCATTGCTTGCCGGTTTGCCCTGGTCGGTTCCAGGGGAGACGGTGAACCGATTGTGCGCTTCTGGCATGAGCGCGGCCATTCATGCACACCGTGCAATCGCTGCGGGAGATGGAGATTTGTTTATTTCAGGAGGCGTAGAGAACATGAGCCGCGGACCTTACGTGATTTCAAAAACAGCATCTGCGTACGGTACCGACAGTCGCATGTACGACAGCTCTTTTGGCTGGCGCTTTGTAAACCCAAAGATGAA
>CATAPZ010000138.1:0-22685 GCA_949486955.1 Cryomorphaceae bacterium
CCGCTTTCCTGGCAGTAGCTTTTGTCGTCCTACGATTCCCAGTGCGGTGGATTTCAAAATTGGATCCCATAAAGAGTATAAGATTCTCTTAAAGCCTTTAGCGGCCTTGCAATAGTTGTGTAACTTAGAGGCAACCCAAATACAATATTATGCGTCCTATTTACGACAGCATCCTTGATACCATTGGAGATACTCCGATGATCAAACTCAATAAAATTGCGGCAGATTTCCCTTGTCCTGTGTACGCCAAGGTAGAATATTTCAACCCGGGGCACAGCGTTAAAGACCGCATGGCCCTTAAAATGGTAGAAGATGCCGAAGCACGTGGTGATCTTAAGCCCGGCGGCACCATCATCGAATGTACCTCTGGGAACACAGGTATGGGGCTAGCTTTGGCGGCTATTGTCAAAGGCTACAAGCTCATCTGTACGCTTAGTGACAAACAGAGTAAAGAAAAGATGGATATTCTTCGTGCTATGGGCGCCGAGGTTATCGTATGTCCTACGAATGTCGCACCAGAGCATCCGGACAGCTACTACAGCGTTGCATCACGATTAAATGAAGAAATTCCAAATTCATTCTACCCCTACCAATATGACAACTTGAGTAATCGCATCGCGCATTATGAAAGTACTGGTCCTGAAATCTGGGAACAGACAGCAGGTAAGGTAACTCACTTCGTGGTGGGCGTTGGAACGGGAGGTACTATTTCAGGAGTTGGGAAATATCTTAAAGAGCAAAATCCTGATATTAAAGTTTGGGGCATAGATACTTACGGTTCGGTATTTAAAAAGTACCACGAGACCGGGGAATTCGATGAGAAAGAAATCTACAGCTACATCACCGAGGGTATTGGTGAAGACATCTTGCCTAAGAATGTCGACTTTGATGTGATCGATTACTTCGAAAAAGTAACGGATAAGGACGGTGCAGTAGCAACCAGAGAATTGGCCAAGAAAGAAGGTCTGTTCTTAGGATACAGCTGCGGCTCTGCCTTCCAAGGACTGCGTCAACTAAAGGATAAGCTTTCCCCTGAAGATGTGGTGGTTGTGCTCTTCCACGACCACGGGTCTCGTTACGTAGGAAAAGTATACAACGACGATTGGATGCGCGATAGAGGATTCCTCGCTCCAGCAAATAAAGTCGCGAAAGACCTCATCGACGGACACAGTCACTTACCTCTAGTTACGGTGAGCCCCACTGCCCCGCTCAGCAATGCGGCAAGCTTGATGAAGACCCATGATATCACCCAAATCCCAGTTATTGAAAAAGGAAAAGTGGTCGGTGCTATTGACGATCAATGCATACTCAACTGCATGTTGGACAACCCAAATTCCAATGTGCTCATTGGCGAAGTGATGGGTGCTGCCTATCCAGTGGTCGATCTCACTACTCCTATAGAAGAGGTGGCTCGTATGGTAAAAGAAGGACACCGTGCAGTACTCGTTGAATTTGGCGAAGGGCATCATATCATCACCAAGCAAGACATTATCACAGCGATGAGCTAAGAACGCTCGCACGTTGTATCTTGCGGGATATGGCACAAAAGAAACACACTCTACAGCTGCTACTGGCATTAAGTCCGTTGGTAGTACTCATGCTTTTGCTTTGGTTTAATGTAGGCTATGTCTACGGCGATGACGCCCTCAGTGGTTCTAATCAAGTCATCCTCCTCGTATCAGCACTTATTGCTGGCGGTATTGGCGCCATGAACGGGACGAAGGTCGAAGCCATTCTAGAGAAAATTAAAGCCAATGTGAAGGATACGGCTAGTGCCATCTACATCCTTATTCTCATCGGAGGACTTGCTGGTACCTGGCTCGTTGGCGGTATTGTGCCGGCCATGATTTATTACGGACTAGATCTGATCAATGCGACCTTCTTTTTACCGACGGCCGTGATTATTTCTGCCCTCGTCAGTTTGAGTACAGGTTCTTCTTGGTCGACAACCGCGACTGTAGGTATTGCACTCATGGGGATTGGACAGACTATGGGAATACCTGTTGCCATTGTTGCAGGTGCCGTCATCTCTGGTGCCTACTTCGGAGATAAGTTAAGTCCATTGAGCGATACGACAAACCTTGCCCCTGCTATGGCGGGAACGGATCTATTCACGCACATCCGTTACATGCTTTACACGACGGTACCTAGTCTAGTTATATCGTTAATCCTGTTCACGGTTATAGGCTTGCGCTATTCCAATGGCGCCCTGAATTCCGAAGAAATTGCCGTGGTCCAAAACCTCATCGCTGAGACCTTTAACGTAACTCCTTGGGTGTTCTTAGTCCCTGTAGGGGTCATTGCACTTATTTCTCAAAAGACAGATGCTTTGGTCGCTATTTCCGTGGGTATAGTTGGCGGTCTTGTTATGGCCTTATTGTTCCAAGGAAATCTGTTAACGCAACTTGGAAGCGGCGAATATCCATTGTATGAAACCGCCATGCGCAGTGTGTACGGTGATATATCCATTCCTAGCAACAACCCTATTCTTGCCGATCTGCTCAGTAGCTCTGGCATGTCCGGAATGATGGGCACCGTGTGGCTCATCCTAAGTGCAATGGCCTTTGGTGGCGCAATGGAAGCCTGTGGCTTTTTAGCGACCATAACCACAGCAATTGTGGGTCTTGCCAAGAATACGGCATCACTGATTACAAGCACGCTTGTTGCCTGTGGTGTATTAAACGTAACTGCTTCAGACCAATATTTGGCTATTGTCGTGCCCGGTAGAATGTTTAAAGACGTGTATGACAAACGAGGGTTAGCACCGGAAAACTTGAGTAGAACCCTTGAGGACAGCGGTACAGTGACCTCTGTTCTTATCCCATGGAATACTTGCGGCGCCTACCAAAGCTCCGTATTAGGAGTAGCTACAGGCGATTATTTCATGTACGCCTTCTTTAACCTGATCTCACCGGTAATGACGCTCATCTACGCCTGGTTTGGCATTAAGATTCGTAAAAAGTGAAGCAGCGTCACTTAGGCCTTAAAGAGAATTGGCCGCTCTTTACACTATTGGTTCTCATGAGTGCCTTTGTGGGTGCCATGGTGGGTTTTGAGCGCAGCCTATTGCCCGTAATCACCTCGAGCTGGGGCATGGAAGAGGCACAATCTTCACTCATCATGGTAGCAACTTTTGGTCTCTCGAAAGCTGTGGCCAATTTATTCACAGGTCACCTGCTCACCAGTATTGGCCGTAAGTGGTCCTTAGTTTTAGGCTGGTGTATTGCGGCAATCATTCCTTACCTCCTTTTGACCATGAATGCACCTTGGATGGCTATTGCCGCCAATGTAGCACTCGGTCTAAGCCAAGGCATCACTTGGTCTACCACGGTTATTATGAAGATCGACATTGTTGGTAAACGTCTTCGAGGCACTGCAATGGGCCTAAATGAGAGTGCCGGCTATCTTGCAGTGGGTGGCGCCTCCGCACTTGCAGCTTCGTTCATGGACACCAATGGCGATTTTCGTTATATACTCATAGCCAGCGGAGCAATAATTCTTCTCGCACTCATCATCGCCCTACTCTTTTTACCAGATACACGACCTTGGGCCTTGGTTGAAGCACAGGAAGAATACGATACTTCAGAGACCACTCCCGCTAATATCTTCGCCCATACCAGCTGGAAAAATGGTGCGTTACGATTGTTTAGTATAGGAGGCCTGATCAACAATGCCAACGACGGTATTCTCTGGGCACTAGTGCCCGTTACCTTGCTCTCCATGGATGCCAGTCTTACCACTATTGGCTTTCTCACAGGCATTCATGCAGCTTCATGGGGTCTGGGCCAATTATTTACCGGCCCCTTGTCCAATTCAGGAAACATAAAGACACTTTGCGCTACCGGTATGATTATGCAATCGGTTGGTCTGTTTCTATTCCCAGAGGGTGCGCTTTCCGTGCTGCCATACCTTCTCATAGGAATAGGTACCGCGCTGGTCTACCCTACCTTCTTAGTTGGTATTAGTAATAATAGCCACCCTGTTTGGCGCCCTAAGGCATTGGCTACCTATCGATTTTGGAGAGATATGGGCTATGTCTTTGGTGCACTTACCGGTTTCGCTGCGGGAGCCCTAGGATATCCTTCGCTCGCCTTTTCAATGATTGCGTTACTTACACTTTTAAGTGGCATCTCCTTTCTGTTGCCTAAAACCTAAACTATGTCTGACTACCCGCCATGTCCTGAATGTAAATCGCCGTACGCATATGAAATGGATGCGCTACTCGTTTGTCCTGAATGCGGTTACGAATGGAACCCTGAAGATGCAGCAAAAGAAGGCGCCGTATACGACGTTAACGGTAATCTCCTTCAAGATGGCGATAGTGTGGTTGTCATCAAATCACTCCCAGTTAAGGGTGCACCTAAACCTATAAAACCAGGCACGAAAGTCAACCGTATAAAGCTTGTGGACGGAGACCACAACATCTCATGTAAGATCGATGGGTTTGGTTCTATGATGCTCAAGAGCGAGTTTGTCAAAAAGGCGTAAGCCAAATTTTCTGATGCATAAAAAAAGCCGCCCCGAGGGGGCGGCTTTTTGCTTTATCACAACTGGAATTACTTCACAATCTGAACGCGCTCCTGGAAGAGCTGACCGTTATTCAACACTCGCAAGACATACGTACCTGCACTTAGATCGCGTACGTCTATTACTTGGTTAGACATGCCATTTGCATTCATCTCTACCACTGTGCGGCCAAGCGCATCAATAAGAGAGATAGTACCTTCCATACCTGCGTCACTCTCAAGAGTGATAAATCCTTTCGCAGGGTTCGGGAATACCTTCACATTGAACAACGTGTACTCGTCTTCGCCTAGAGCATCTCCTAAGACGCTCGAGTAGGTATCTGAATCACCACAAGTATTGTAAACAGTAAGGCTCACTACGTAAGTGGTAGAAGTCACTGCATAGGTATGAAGCGGGTAATTTGAGGTAGAGTTGGTATTACCGTCACCGAAGTTCCACAAGTAGCTGCTACCACCTGTCGAATTCGTACCGTCAAATTGAACCTGCATACCACCACCACCGGCACTAATGATTTGTGCTGAGAATGTTGCTGTAGGCTGCACACAGATTGTCACAAAGAATGTGGTATCTGCCTGATCACCACAAGCGTTGTATACGGTTACATCTACTTGGAAATTACCTGAACCAGAATAGGTATTCGTTGGGTTCAGTCCATTACCTGTATTTCCGTCTCCGAAGGTCCAGTAGGCTGAATCGGCCCCTGCAACACCCGAAGCATCAAAGTTGATGTCAAAGGCACTCTGCGTGTACGTAATATTGGCAGTAGTCAATTCCTCACAGACTTGGATTGTATCGACAAAGTCAATGCTTTGGTTACACGAGTCAGTCGCTGTGAGCGTGACTACATAGGTACCGCCTGCACCGTAGAGGTGCGTCGGCGTATCACCTGTACCGTTGTTTCCGTCGCCGAAGTCCCAAGCATAAGTAAGCGCAGCACCTGTTGAAGCCGTTGCATCAAAATCAACACTCAAGAAGTTATCCGTGAATGTAAATGTTGGCACTGGCGCTGGACATGGTGAGCTACAGTTCGCAGCACCTTGGTATTTGATACCTGCAGTCATAGAACCATTAGCCACGCTCGATACAACAACGCCGTTTGGATCTTTCAGAGTATATCCACACTCGTCTTCCCACTGACCGTTATCGATAAACTCTAAGTATAGGGTATCGCCGTCACACACATTAAAAGTGAAGGTTTCACTTGACCCAAGGGCACCTGTTGTGTTGCTCATCGTATAGTTGGTCGTCACTGAACCAGTAGTTACAGCCAATTGGTGGAACACACTGTACTGTCCATTCGCGCCCCATCCGTCGCCGTAATCATCACCAAGCTCAAGCGTGTAGGTACATCCACCGGTACAAGTAAATGTAGTTGCAGAAGCAGGACCTACCCACATACTCACATCACCAGCACCACAAGAATCACGTACATAAAAATCGTACGAAGCGCCCGAAGTAAGACCGGTTACTGTAAATGGATTGGTGAGTGCATTCACGATGGTACCCGTACCTGGCGTAAAGCCTGGAGCGCCGTATTCGATTTGCCATGCCGTTGAACCGCCAGTGGTCCAGCTTACATCCACATCAGTCGTTGATGTCGCTACAGCAGTCACTGCAGTTGGCTCAGGACACGTTGGCGCCTCATCAATACTCAAATCATCGATAGCAATATCACCTTGTTGTGGCGTAGTACCGCTTGATTTCGTAGCCGTAAATTTAATTTTGACCGTCTTGTTGGCGTAACTGCTTAAATCTTCCACAACTTCAATCCAGTTGTTTCCTTGTGTTCCTGAGATTGAATCTAGATCAACCCAAGTTCCCACAGCTACGTCTTGAATACTCCAGACAAGGGTTCCTTGGGAACCATTGAATGCATACAAGTGGTACCAGAACTTCATTTCTGGAGTAGTTAATGCACTTAAATCAATACTTGGCGAAGTCAAGGTTGCCACCGGAGTTCCAGTAGAGAAACTGGCCTCTGTGTAAACATAGCTACCGAAACCACTAGTATGATCACCTCCAGGCCCTGTACCACCAGTAGCAGTTCCACCAGTACGTCCACCCCAACGGTAGTTGGTGTCTGTATCTGTACGCGTCCAACACGGGCTAATAGTTGCCCCTATGTTGTGGCCTTGGTTGTTATCCGTTCCTCCAACGAAACCATTGTCGAAGTTTTCTAGGTATGGAGCTACTGCTGTACCACAAGCTGTAGCTGCAGCAAAAGCACCTGCCCAATCACTAACATCGGTAGCGCCACATGAGTCGCGAACCCAGAAGTCATAGTACGTCGATGGCGCTAAACCAGTTACCGTATAAGGATTTGTAGTGGCGTTAACGATAGTACCAGTGCCCGGCGTAAAGCCTGGAGCACCATATTCGATTTGCCAGTTACTAGCACCACCCGTCGTCCAGCTCAATGTAACTGAGGTAGTCGTGCTGGCAGTACTTGCGATTGCGGTTGGTTTCAAACATGTAGGTGCGTTATCGATTTCGATATCATCAATCGCCCAATCTGCTTGCGTAGAAGTAAACCCAAATGTACTTGCACGCGATCCTGTAAAGCGAACTTTGATGGTATCGCCTGCGTACGAACTTAGGTCAATAACAGCCTCTTGCCAAGGATCACCAGGACCCGACTGAAGCGTATTATTTGTACTGTTGATGGTCAATTCCGAAGTCCACGTCGAACCGTCGTAAATCTCCACTTCCATTTCATCGATATTGCCACCAGCAGCGTGCCACCAGAACGAAAGCTCGGGCGTACTCAAGGTATCCAAATCGATTTCCATGGTCTCCATGTCGGCCTCTGTATCGCCATTAAAACCAAAGCTGGTTTCTATGTACCCATATTTACCAGAACCTGAAGTGTGGTCAGCAGAAGGCCCCGTATTGTTTGTCGGAGTTGCACCTGTACCGGTCTGCCAGAAATACGTTGTGGAAGTACTTATGGTGTAACATCCGTCGAAATCACCCGTTGAAGCGTCAAATCCAGTCCCTTCAAAATCTTCTGTCCAAGGCGCTGTTTCCATACCACATAGTGTAGTAACGGTAATAGGCCCTTCCCACGGGCTCACATCACCTGCTGCACAAGAATCTCGTACATAGATGCTGTAGGTCGTGTTTGGTGATAAACCAGTTAAAGTAAATGGATTTGTACCCGCAGATACAATTGATCCAGGCGTGTACTTCACCAACCAGTTTGTTGAACCACCTGTCGTCCAGCTCAAATCAACACTATTGCTTGTGACATTCGAAGCGACAAGGTTTGATGGCTTAGGACAATTTGGCTTTTCATGAATATCCACATCATCCAAACTGATATCTACCTGGTTGTTGAAGCCTTGGTAGCGATGCGCAATGAATTTCAGTTGAATAGTATCACCGGCATAAGCGGTCAAATCTACTATCTGCTCTTTCCAAGCATCGTTAGAAGAAGATTGCTGAGCGCCGTTAATTGTGCTCAAAGTGGTCCAAGAACCGCCTGCAGTTCTCACTTGTACCACCAACTTATTAATGAGGGTACCGTACATGTGGTACCAGAAGGTCATCTCTGGAGTCGTCAATGGGCTGACATCCACCAATGGTGAAATGAGCTCATTGGTAAATATAGAACTACCACCGAAACCAGTATTGGCCTCTGTAAATGCATAGCCGCCTGAACCAGACGTATGGTCACCTGAAGGACCTGTATTGTTACTATGGTTCGTTGGAGGACCCGCTTTCCAAAAGTATTCCACGGTATCGCTGCGTTGCCAACAGCCGTCAATTTGACCCGGTGTTTGGTTAGCGCCAGTTACCCAAGACGTAGAATCGAAATTCTCAGTGTAAGGAGCGGTTAATGGGTTACACAATGTATTGAACGTAATCGGTCCAATCCACATAGAAGCACCAAGGGCACCACAAGTATCACGTACATACGCGTCGTATGAAGTTCCCGCTGTTAAACCTGTTGCTACACCTGTTGTTGTTGTTAAATTCGTTAAACCGGTAGCCGAAGGCGTGAAGCCTGCAGTACCCACCACCAAGTTCCAAGTAGTTGAACCTCCAGTGGTCCACGAGAAGGTCGCTGTAGTCGAAGTGACGTCTGTCAAAGCAAAGTTTGACGGATCCGGACACAATGGTTGGTCTTCTACCACTACTTCATCTATAGCGATATCACCTTGTGATCCATTTCCTTTGGTTGCAGACCAGCGAAGAACGATCGTATCGCCAGCAAATCCGCTCAAATCAACCTCTTCAAACAACCACTGGTTTCCTTGGTTGCCCGATTTCGTGAAGTATGTATCCCAAGTTTGGGTAGAATCTACCCACACCTGGAGTTTTAAGGTGTTCACGAAGAAACCGCGCATGTTGTAGTAGAAACTAACCTGCGGTTTTAGCAAAGCGCTCATATCAATCATTGGCGACTCCACAAATGCTTCTTGGTTTGGTGCACCACCCGACGCCTCTGCATAGAGGTAGTTACCCGAACCGCTAACATCAGTTGTTGGACCAGTCTGTCCTGTCGTAGTTGTCCCAGAACGTACACCCCACGAGAATGGCGACGACGGTAAGGTATCTTTCTCAGGAGTACGAACCCAACATGCTGCAAGTGCATCACCTGTATTGTAAACCCCCGTTCCTGCGGTCCAAGTTGTAGAATCAAAGTCCTCGCTCCATGGAGCCGTTACTGGCGTACAGTGCGTTGTAGCTAGGATAGGTCCCACCCATCCAGATTTGTCTGTTGGTCCACAAACTTCACGTACCCAAAACTGATAGGTAGTACCGCTGCTAAGCCCAGTAACTTCTTTTGGATTCGTCGAAGCACTAATTGTAGTATTAGCTGTGGCTCCTAAAGCTGCGCCTGGAGCACCGTATTGAATGTCCCAAGATGTAGCATTTACAGCCGTCCACCCGAGCGTGATGCTTGTCATAGTACGACCCGCAACCAACAAGTTTGATGGATCTGGACATGTTGGCGCTTCTTGGAAACCAAAGTCGTCTATAGCAATATCCGCTTGGTTTGCGTTTCCAAAGCCACGAGAGGCTGAGAATCGAACCAATACGGTGTCATTGACGAATTGGCTCAAAGTATACGTCTGCAGTAAGAATGTATCTGAAAGTGCCGTTTGTTGCGGACCGTTGATTGCACCAACATTGACCCAACCAGTGGTTTTTGACCAAACTTCTGTTTTCAATTCGTTGATCTGTGCCCCACGCATGTGGTAATAGAAGTTAAGCTCAGGAACACTCAGCGCACTTAAGTCGATTAATGGCGATGTAATTTCAGCGACACTTTGGTTCGCTGCACCTGAGGCTTCCGCATAAATGTATTGGCCTGAACCTCCTCTACCGGCAGATGGTCCTGTGCCTGGAGTACCTGTACTATCGTCAGCAACACCCCATGCGTAGCCTTGGCCACCGTTAGGGCTCGTTGGATTTCTCAACCAACAAGAAGGCACCGTTGAGCCGTCGTTGTCAAAACCTGAACCAGGAACCCAGTCCGTGGTGCTGTTAAAGTTTTCCGTGTATGATGTAGTGAAAGTAATTGGTGCACAGCGCGTTGAATCTCCAGCAGCTGCCGACCAAATACTCGTATTTCCTACCGCACATGAATCGCGAACAATGAACTCGTAGGATGTTGATGCGGTAAGACCTGTAACTACGAATGGGTTGGTCAATGCAGATAGCCTCGTCCCTGTACCTGGAGTAAATCCTGGTGCACCGTATTCTACCTCCCAAGAAGAAGAGCCACCTGTGGTCCAAGACAATTGTGCTTGGGCACTCATGGTCCAGTCCACCGCAAGGTTGGTCGGCTGGAAACATGTTGGCGCAGGATAATGGTTAACAATGATTTGGTAGGTACTGTCTGTAATCTTAGCCGAGTTAGTATCACAAGCTGCTGTGAACGCTTGACGTAGCGGATGCAACTTAAATACCAAGAAGGTATCCGTTACAGCTCCATTAAATTCATTAATGGTTCTTGATACGGATTCTGTCGTCCCGTTCGTACCTGAAGTTCCGTAAGTCAGACCAGTTTCTTTAGAGCTTTCGCTGACAAACTCGACGTAGGTCCCTACATCATTAGGAGCTACACCACCAAAACCACCGCCTTGGGTTTGAACCTCATACTTTAACTCAATGGAAGAAATCCAGTGTCCGGAAGGAATGGAGATCCCCATGGTATCAGCACAAGAGGACTGAGAATTAATATTGACGGGAAATACCGCTTGAACTCCTAGTGTACCTCGAGTATAGGTTAGGGTATCACTACTAATTTGGGCATTCGCAGAGAATGCAAATAGTACTGCAGCAGCACTGAGAAGTAATCGTTTCATTGACGTTTTGTTAACCTTACGAATATAAGCATTGGCTCTATGTAGACAATTGCAAATATTCGAGGTTTAACGCCGTTCAATCATTCATTTATTAAATCTCAGCATCAAAGTTCTTTTTGAGGTGTTTTCTGTAATCCTCAATGCTGTTTTTCATGTCTTTTCTCAGCAAGAAAATTCCAATCAAATTCGGTAGTGTCATTAGCGCAATCGCAATACCAGCAAAGGTCCAGACGATTGTCGTATCGATGATGGCAGCCAAGAAGAACCCGAGGACATAAACGATGCGGTAATAGTTCACATATTTTACACCAAACAAATAGGTCACACTTCTACCCCCGTAATAGCTCCAAGAAATTGCGGTTGAAAAGGCAAATAGTAGCAAACCTATGGCCACGATGTACTGGCCAAAATCGCCAAATAAGCCTTTATTAAAAGCAATCGCCGTAAGCGGCGCGCTGTGAACTAAAGATTTTCCTGAGAAGGTGTATTTCGAAGGATCTTTTACGCGACCATTTTCTACAGCAACTGTTCCCGTATAAGGTGTACCCTCATTACTTATGACAACTTCTTCCGCAATAGATCTAGCGTGAAGGATAGTTACTCCTTCGGGGGTTCCGCCTGTAACTTGAAGCTGACCTGTAAACTCAGTAATTTCACCGCCATTATTGTAGTACTCAAAAAGAGCTGTTCCATCCGCATCTTCAGTAAGTAGATCTGCAGCAATGACCATATCAGAATAGCTAAAGTCGTTTTGATGCTTTTCATTCCAAACTCCTGAGCTTAAAAGCGTTAAACCAGTTATGGAACAGATGACAATGGTATCAATAAACGGCTCAAGAATGGCTACCATACCTTCACTCACCGGGTGTTCTGCTTTTGCAGCAGCATGTGCAATAGGAGCTGAACCTTGACCCGCTTCATTAGAAAACAATCCTCTGTTGACACCCCGGTTAAAGGCATAAGCAATAGTTGCTCCCAAGAAGCCACCAGCTGCTGAAGATCCTGTGAATACATCTGCGAAAATGCTGATGAAAGAAGGAATGATATTCTCATAGTTCATCACAATGACCGACAAGGCGCCAATCACATAAATGATCGCCATCATTGGTACGAGTTTTTCTGTTACCGCAGCAATGCGCTTAATACCCCCTAGAATGATCAAACCGAGCAGCACTGAAAGGACTGCACCAGTGACAATTTCTTCGATACCAAACGTAGCTTTCAACGATGCAGCAATACTGTTCACTTGTGGCATATTACCCGTCCCGAATGAACTAATGATCGCAGCTACAGCGAAAAGTGCCGCCATCCACTTCATGTTCAATTTGTTCTTCATGTAGTACATCGGTCCACCTGAAGCTGTGCCGTCCTCAGCAAATTCACGGTATTTATGACTAAGCGTCACCTCCACAAATTTGGTGGTCATACCTAAGGCAGCTGTCACCAACATCCAGAACAGTGCTGCCGGTCCACCTAGGTGGATGGCAAAGGCTACACCCGCTATGTTTCCTGTACCTACTGTACCGGACAATGCTGTAGCCAAGGACTGAAAATGAGAGGTATCCCCTTTCGCCCCTTCCTCATCGAATTTACCACGCACCACATCGATGGCATGCTTGAAAAATCTGATTTGAGGGAACTTCAGATAAATCGTGAAGAATATCCCTGAACCGAGAAGGGCAAAGACAAACCAGCTAGAGCCGCCAATGTATCCGTCAATAATTGCTAGAATGTCATTAAGAGATGCCAAATCCATACGTGTATTGCGTTTTTAGAGTGAAAGGCCGAAGATAAATAAAAAAGCCCCCGCGCCGAGGGCGCGGGGGCTTGCTATAACCTTGAGTAGGGATTATTTCACCTCTTCAAAATCTACGTCAGTGACATCGTCAGCGCCGCCAGCATCGCCGCCACCGTCAGTAGGACCTTGATCGCCACCGCCTTGGTTTTGCTGCATTGCTGCTTGAATTTCTGCTGAAGCCGCTTGAAGCGCAGCGTTGAGCTTTTCTTGAGCCGCATCACAACCTGCGATATCTTTCGCGCCGTGTGCTGCTTTGAGCTCTGCCAATGCTGCATCGATAGGACCTTGCTTATCTTCTGGAAGCTTGCCTTCGATTTCCTTCATTTGCTTCTCTACTTGGAAGACCATGCTATCTGCTGCGTTGAGCTTGTCAATCTCTTCCTTAGCTTTTTTATCTGCATCAGCATTTGCTTCTGCTTCTTGCTTCATACGATCAATCTCTTCCTGGCTCAAACCTGAAGAGGCTTCGATACGAATGTTTTGCTCTTTACCAGTGTTCTTATCCTTCGCACTTACGTTTAGGATACCGTTCGAATCGATATCGAAAGTCACCTCAATCTGAGGTACACCACGCGGTGCAGCTGGGATACCGTCCAAGTGGAAACGGCCGATAGTTTTGTTATCCCCTGCCATTGGACGCTCACCTTGAAGGATGTGAATCTCAACAGAAGGCTGATTGTCTGCGGCCGTTGAGAAGGTCTCTGACTTCTTCGTAGGAATAGTCGTGTTCGCTTCGATCAACTTCGTCATTACACCACCCATGGTTTCGATACCCAATGAAAGAGGCGTTACATCCAGAAGAAGCACGTCTTTTACATCACCTGCTAGAACACCACCTTGGATCGAAGCACCAATAGCTACTACCTCATCAGGGTTTACACCTTTTGATGGTTCTTTACCGAAAAATCCTTTTACAGCTTCTTGGATTGCTGGAATACGCGTAGTACCCCCTACTAAGATGACTTCGTCAATCTCTGAAGTCGAGTAACCTGCATTCTGAAGTGCCGATTTTGCTGGAGCAATGGTGCGCTCAATCAATGAGGCTGCCAATTGTTCAAACTTAGCGCGACTCAACGTACGTACCAAGTGCTTCGGCCCTGAGGCTGTTGCTGTGATGTACGGTAAGTTGATTTCAGTTGAGGTTGTTGACGACAATTCAATCTTAGCTTTCTCTGCAGCTTCTTTCAAACGCTGTAGAGCCATATTATCTTGGCGCAGGTCCATAGACTCTTCAGCTTTGAACTCTTCCGCCAACCAATCGATCAATACCTGGTCAAAGTCATCACCACCAAGGTGTGTATCACCGTCGGTAGATTTTACTTCAAATACGCCATCACCTAACTCTAGTACCGATACATCGTGCGTACCACCACCACAGTCAAAAACAACGATTTTTTGATCTTGGCCTTTTTTATCTAATCCGTATGCCAAAGCCGCGGCTGTTGGCTCGTTGATGATACGACGTACGTTCAAGCCAGCAATTTCACCTGCTTCTTTAGTCGCTTGACGCTGTGCATCGTCAAAATATGCTGGAACGGTAATTACCGCCTCGCTCACATCGGCGCCCAAGTAATCCTCAGCAGTCTTCTTCATTTTCTGAAGAATCATGGCTGAAATCTCCTGCGGCGTGTACTGACGTCCGTCGATATTTACACGAGGTGTGTCGTTATCGCCTGCTTCAACTGTGTAAGGAACACGTCCGGCATCCGATTGAACATTTGAAAATTTCTCACCCATGAAACGCTTCACAGAGTAAACCGTTTTTTCGGGGTTGGTAATGGCTTGGCGTTTTGCTGGATCACCAACTTTACGCTCACCGCCTTCTACAAAACCTACAATAGAAGGAGTCGTTCTTTTTCCTTCGCTGTTTGGAATTACTACTGGCTCGTTACCCTCCATTACAGAGACACAAGAGTTCGTTGTTCCGAGGTCAATTCCTATGATTTTACCCATTTTATATTAGTTAAGGTTATCAATTCAAATAGTACGACCTCGTATAAACAAGCCTTGTGCCATTAGCTTTTTGGGCCAATTTCACTTCCAAAGTGTCAGCATTTTGGTAAAAACTATGTCAAAATGAAAGGACCTTCTGCCAAAAGGTCATAAAGAGGGTCTTAGAAGCAGACCTTATCTCCGTCCACACAGATGCATGAATCGATCCCTTGAAAATCAACCCACCCCATGTCGCAGGTGAAAATCCCGCGCCACAAGCTGTCCAAAGAGTACGTGCTCAACTGCACATTTTCCTGTATCCCGACAGCTCTCGAAGAAAACAAGCCAATACCCCCATCTATATTGGTAAACAAAGGCTTCTCTTGAACGATTCCTTGAGACGGCTGACTTACATTGATGTAGGTCGCGTAATCGTCAGCCGCCGCCCAGATTTCTACATCCATGCCTTTGAATACACGGACTTTATCAGTGGTAGTACCTATGTTGTTGCGTAAAAAGCGGAAGTAAGCATCATAGGTGACCTCCGAGACAAACGTTCCATTTCCATTGAGGTTACCTCCCGTACGCACCGGCAAGGCATAGGTCAATGTTTTCATCACACTATCCTGTGGATTTGAACGAGGTGCCTCTTTGTATTTAAAATGCAGGTAGCCTTGGTACAAACGTGCATTCTTGGTTGCATCCCATTTAAACTCGGCGTTACTGATGCCGAAAGAAATCTTTTGAAAACCTCTTGGTTTGGTGATGCTCACGTTTCCAACAATCGGGGTAACCGCTTCAAAATTGTTATTCCCCGGTATGAAGCCGCGAATGCGGTATTCAAAAGACTTATCAATAGGAGCATCGGTCCAATACAACCGGTAATTATCCGTGGTAAAGATGCCAGGCTCTAGTGCGTTGGTGTCCTTGCGGTAAAACTCGTAGGTATTGATAACATCGCCGCTGGCATTCAGCTGAGCAAGATAGATAGCGGCAGTATCGAAATACAAGCTATCACTGTATACCGCACCCGCCAACAATCCATCTTCGCCGAGGTAGGTTCTGTGTAATCGTACCCATTGTGTATCTAAATCCTTATCCAATAGGCCATAAACCACATTTTCAACATCGTAATCGGCGTTGATATTCAAAGAGTTATCGCACGAAAACAGCGCGAAAAAGGCAAAAAGGGTAAGAATGTGGTTTTTCATCGGTACCAAAAATACAACCTACGGGTTGAGTTCTTTTCTTTGTAGGACAGAAAACACAAAAATCGTGCACTATGAGCGTTGCGAAGAAAGAATTTAAGAAAGTTACTACCCACAGTCTTCAGCAAATGAAAGACCAAGGAGAAAAAATATCTATGCTAACCGCGTACGACTACACCATGGCAAAAATGGTGGATGCAGCAGGTGTCGATTGTATTCTTGTGGGCGACAGTGCGTCCAATGTAATGGCGGGTCACGAGACTACCCTTCCAATTACTCTTGATCATATGATTTACCACGCCAGCTCCGTGGTACGCGCCGTTGACCGGGCCTTAATTGTCGTAGACCTTCCCTTTGGTACTTATCAGGGTGATTCAAAACAGGCTTTAAATTCTGCCATTCGCGTGATGAAAGAAACTGGTGGTCACGCCGTGAAGCTTGAAGGCGGCGTTGAAATTATCGAAGGCATCAAAAGAATCCTAACTGCAGGTATTCCAGTCATGGGACATCTTGGGTTGACACCACAAAGCATCTATAAGTTTGGAACCTATAGCGTTCGTGCCAAGGAAGTAGCAGAGGCTGCGAAACTGAAGGAAGATGCACGTGCTTTGCAAGAAGCAGGTTGCTTTGGGATTGTTTTGGAAAAGGTCCCGGCAGCACTTGCTGAAGAAGTTGCACTAATGCTTGATATTCCTGTAATCGGTATCGGCGCTGGCCCAGGTGTGGACGGTCAGGTTTTGGTATTTCACGATTTAGTGGGGATGACACATAAGTTCAATCCACGTTTCTTACGTCGTTACTTGAATCTGTACGATGATATCACGGGTGCAATTGGACAGTATGTCAAGGATGTGAAAGACGTCGATTTCCCGAACGAGAGCGAAAGCTACCCGAGCTAAATTGGCCACTCCTTTAAATATCATTTATGAAGACAATCACCTGGTTGCCGTTAATAAGCGTCCTGGAGATCTTGTTCAAGGTGATAAAACGGGAGACCTGGCTTTACCGGAGCTCATCAAATCCTACCTAAAGGAGAAATTCAATAAACCGGGCAATGTTTTTTGTGGCGTCATTCATCGCCTCGATCGCCCCACGACGGGAGTGGTACTTTTTGCTAGAACTTCCAAAGGCTTGGAACGCATGAACAAGGCGTTCAAAGAACGACAGACTCAGAAAACGTACTGGGCCGTCGTTGAGGGTCAACTTCGCGGAAAGAATGACCTAAAGCACTACCTTAAAAAAAATAGCAAAAACAACAAAGCCATTGTTTTCAAACGCCCTGAAGAAGGAGCGAAAGAAGCTCGATTGAGTTATACTGTTTTGAAAACTGGGGACAATTATTCACTCGTCGAAGTTGAGTTACACACCGGTCGTCACCACCAGATCAGGGCACAATTCTCTGCCATTGGTCATGCCATTAAAGGCGATGTGAAGTACGGTGCAAGAAGGGCTGAGAGAGATAAGAGCATTTGCTTGCACGCTAGATCTTTGACCTTTAATCACCCGACGACAAAAGAGCCAACCACAATTGCTGCAGAGGCGCCACAAACATTTCAGCCGTTTCTTTAAGAATTAGGGTCGACGTCAAAGACTACTTTAACTCGATGAAAATCGGGGCTAAGCAGTATTTCCTGGTGGGCCTTTTTTATTCGGTCGCGCACCTTGGCTCCTACACTACCCTTGTCCACCTTCACAATAATCTGCATCTGATACAAGTTCTTTAATCGAGCAATGGGTGCGAATTCTGGTCCGAGGAATCGGTCCCCGATTTTGCTTCGAAGCGAACGGGCAAATTCACCCGCAGCGCGTTGCAAAAGTTTCTGGTCGCGATGCTTCATGGTGATGGTGATTAAACGCACATAGGGTGGGTAGCTGTATTCATTGCGCACCATGAGCTCTTTTTGGAGCATGCCCTCGTAGTCGTGGTTCATGGCCATCTGTATGATGGCATGACGCGGCTTCATACTTTGAATAACAACCTTTCCTTTGGATGTTCTGCGACCGGTACGACCACTGACTTGTTCTATGAGTTGAAATGCTCGTTCGTTGGCGCGGAAATCTGGATACGATAGCAGGTTATCTGCAGACATAATACCCACAAGACCTACTCTATCGAAATCCAATCCCTTAGTGACCATTTGTGTTCCTACAAGGATATCTACCTCGCCTTGTTCCACACTTCGAATGAGGTCCCCAAAGGCGTGTTTTCCTCGTGTAGTATCGAGGTCCATTCTCTTCACTGTTGCCTTAGGGAAGAGTGCCGCGGCTTCCTCAGCAATCTGTTCGGTACCGAATCCTTTGTGAAGTACACTTTGGCCACCGCACGAGGAACACTTCATCACAGGAGGCGTTTGGTACCCGCAATAGTGGCATTTGAGTTGGTTGGGGCCTTTGTGGTAGGTCAACGAGATATCACATCTCGTACACCCTTCTACGTGACCACAGGTCTGACACTGCTGGAAGGTGCTGAATCCTCTTCTATTCTGGAACAGGATGATGCTCTCGTCTTTTTGAAGGGCTGCGCGCATGGCATCCACGAGTTCTATGGAGAAATTCCCTTTTACCTCCCGGCGCTGCTTGGCACCGACCATATCGACTACTTCCAGTTCAGGAAGTGGCGCGGTGTGGAAGCGTTGGAACAATTGGACCAAATGATACCGACCCGCCTTTGCATTAAACATGCTGTCTAAAGAAGGCGTAGCCGAGCCTAAGAGGATGGGACAGCCGTGTTGATTGGCCATCCAAACTGCCGTATCTCGTGCATGATAACGCGGTGAGGGCTCGTATTGCTTAAAGCTACTCTCGTGCTCCTCGTCCACGATAATGAGGCCTAAATCAGGTAAGGGCATGAAGAGTGCAGATCGTGCACCCAAGACCAGCAATGGCTCATCGCGCTCCAAGGACTCTCTCCAAGCGGCCAGTCGCTCGGCAGGAGTGAATCTGCTGTGATTTACAGCCACTGTAAAATGGACACGTAGTCTATTGATAAGTTGTGTGGTCAGTGCAATCTCTGGCAGCAAGTAGAGCACACGTTTGTGCGATTCAAAAGCCTTTTTAATGAGCTCTATGTAAATCTCTGTTTTTCCCGAGGCTGTCACCCCGTGTAGAAGCGTTGGCTTGCCCGCAGCGAACCCCTCCTCTATTTGAGAAAGTGCCGTACTTTGGTGGCCGCTGAGTGAAATTTCAGAATGAGGCGCAGAAGCAGCCGTCGTGCCGTCTACCTCTTCAATCTCCTCTACAAGACCCTTCTTTTTTAACGCAAGAATTTGAGCACTTTCAATGTTGTGTTTTTTACGAAAAGCTCGACTGTCAACGAAATTATTCTCGCTGCCACAGGCGGCTACGACACTCAGCAAGGCTTGAGTTTGCTTCTCGCTTCGCGAGGTCGCTTGAAACGCATCGTCTAAACGAGTGAGGTACTCCGGGGACACACGTATGAGCTTACGCCTTTTGGCGCGTGCCACTTTTTTCAACTCCTCCTCGAGAACCGCCCAGCCTTGCTCCAAAGCTTGCTGTACGAGCGGCATAGGATTCTTAACGTTACAGACGGAACGCACCTCATCTAAGGTGAGCTTCTCGTTGCCTATCAATGCTTCGTACAAGAGAAATAATGTATCTGATAACTTACTCTCGTTGGGCAGCACTTCGGGATCGCGCACTAATACGCTCTGAGAACTTAGCTTCAGTCCTGGTGGCAAGGCTGCATTCATCAGATCACCCAGCGGAGCCATATAATATCCCGACATCCAATTCCATTGTAAGAGTTGGTGTTCCAGCACTACAGGGCGCTCGTCCAATACATTGATTAGGTACTTCAGCGATAAATCCTCCTCCGTTTCTAGCACGCGAACCACTAATGCGGCGTATTCTTTGCGCTTGCCAAATTGGACCAATACGCGCATACCTGAGACCAGCCTACCTGCAAATTCATTGGGCACGGCGTAATGAAACACCTTGTCCAATGGCAACGGTAAGATGACCTCAGCAACTAGCATCTATTTCTTCGGTGCCTTAGGTAGGTTCTTTTTTACGAATCGTGCCTCGCGTTTGGCCAAAAGCTTCATCTCATTATCGAAAAAGCTCAGGGTTTTTCGAGCGCTAGCCTCTGTTGAGGATGCAATAGAATTAAACTCAACGAGGTCGTACTTCATCTTGGTTAAATCGGCCAACAAATCCGCTGATGCCAACTCAAGAAGCTCTACATAATATTTCTGGTAAGCTTCGTATAAATCAGTCTGACCGTTGTAAAAATATTCATTCCCGTAGCTGCGAATGTGCTTGCTCAAGGCCTTAATCAGGTTCTTTTGAGCAGCGTACAACTTATCCAAGTCAGTGGTGCCAATTTCGGATTGTAAATAAGCCACCAAGCTGTCCACTTCCGCAGCACCAGCTTTCATTTCTTTGGTATATGCGACTAATTCCATTTGCGCATTGAATCGCTTTACAATTGCACTTTCTCTAAGTGTGATGTCGTATTGGGTCGCGTAAGCTTCCATTTCCGCACTCATTGACCCAAACATGGCCTCCATTTGGCCAACGTAGGTGTGTCCATAATTTGAACGCGGATCCTCACCCAACCAATCTCGTAAGTTTGAAGAAGTCAATTCTATGATTTGACCTAGATTTTCACCAACGACGGCAACGAGCTGTGCTTCTTCGGGCTTATCTAATCGCGCAATAGATCTTTTTGACTTGCGCCAAATCCCAAATTGTTCTTCTATCAGAGGGACGACTTTCTTCTCCTTTTCATAGGTCATTACACCGTCGATAATATCCGAAGTAATGGACATTGTTTTTTCGACCTCGCGTGAAACACGACGTAGATTGCTACTGGTTCCTTGGGCCAACAAGGTCGAGAAGGAAATAGCTGCAATCAGGGTAAGTAGGTTCTTCATTTCAATGTATTTATCTCAATTTATGGATCTTTTTTGTGCCTTCATACATGTCGAACCGTAACAATTTACATTCCAATTCTCCATTGAACAGGTTCCATTTTCGGGACGGACGTAAGCCTATACTTTTAATCGCTTCCAAATCTGAGGTAATCCACATCACTGTCCACCCGGCGTATTCTCGTTTGAGCATATCGCCCATATCACGGTAAAATTTATGGGTATCTGCTGCAATCCTCACATTGTACGGTGGATTGACGAGCATCAGACCTTTTGCGCTTGGGGGTTCTGTCTCAAAGAAATCTGCCCGCTTCAAACGAATAACATCGTCAAACATGGAGCGTTCGATATTGTCTGAAGCAGCATCCAAAGCGTAATCGTCCAAATCTCTACCGAAGATCTTTCCTTCGTATTCTTTCGCTCTGCCCAGCAGTCCGTCTTTAATCTTCTCATACAGGTCTTCATCGAATCCCTTCCAGAAATGGAAACCAAAGTACTCACGGTATATGTTTGGTGGCATGTTGTGTGCAATCAATGCTGCTTCCACCAAGAACGTTCCCGACCCACACATTGGATCTAATACCGGCATTCCTCCGTTCCATTTGCTGTGCATAATGATCCCTGCGGCCAAGACCTCATTTAACGGCGCACGTGCTGCAGCGAGGCGGTAGCCACGTTTGTGCAATGAATCTCCTGAAGCATCTAGATACACACGAATAGTATCCTGGTAGATATGTATGTGTATGGGCACTTCCGGTGTGCCGCGCTCAACGGTTGGGCGGTCGCCAACTTTATCTCGGAATCGATCCACGATAGCATCTTTGGCCTTCAAACCAGCAAAACTGCTGTGATTCAATTGCTCGTTACGACCAACCACATCAACAGCGAACGTAGTATTTACTTCGAAATGTTCTTCCCATGGAATGGCAAGGAGCTCGTCATAGTAATGCTCCACATCTTCCATCTGAAATTCAGTCAGAGGAAGTAGCACACGCAAACCTGTGCGTAAGGCTAAGTTTATTTTGTAGACATATCCTAGGTCACCAACCACGGACACTGCTCGATTGAGCTTCTTAATTTCACGACCTCCTAAAGCAAGTAATTCCTTACTTAAGATCTCCTCTAACCCATAGAGGGTCTTTACCACCAAGCGGTAATCTTTGTTTTCCGGCACCCTTTTGCGTTTTATCCTACAAATGTAAGCTAACTTTGGTCCCATGATTGATTGGCTTGAATTAATTGCCCTTGTCATTGGCGGCTTCTGCGCCGGACTTATAAATGTCATTGCTGGCAACGGTTCTGCCATCACACTTCCACTTTTGATGTGGGTCGGTTTGGATGCGAATGCTGCGAACGCGACAAACCGTGTTGGCGCTTTATTTCAAACTACAAGTGCCATCAGTTCATTACCGAAAACCCAGCGTGTTCGGTACATGATGAAGCAGAGCTATTTCATTGTTCCTCCGATTATCATTGGGGCTGTTTTGGGGGCCAATTTAGCCGTAGACATTCCCGAAACTTTGATGAGAGCTGCCATTGGAACCATTATGATTGGTCTGCTCATTACCATGTTGTTCAATCCGAAAAAGTGGCTCATTCCTACCAATGGAGCCGTTAATAAGCGTACACCGAAAATTTGGCTGGCCTATTTCGGTTTAGGAGTTTACGGGGGATTTATTCAGATGGGCTTTGGAATACTCTTTTTATCCATCAGTGTACTAATGGCAAAATACGCTTTGAAGGACGGTAATATCATGAAGCTGTTCACCGCTTTTCTAATGACCATTCCCTCCTTTTTCATTTTCGCTTTAAGCGGAAGTATCGATTGGGTATATGGTCTTACCCTTGCAATAGGGACCGCCTCTGGTGCAAGATTTGGCGCTAAGAAAGTCGTTGGGCATCCAAAGGCCAACGCCATTACTCGAAAAGTATTAATTGCTGTAATTTTGGTGGCGATAGTTAAAATGTTTCAACCCCTAGTTCTTGACTACTTCGCCTAATGTCTACGCCC
>CATAPZ010000139.1:0-16063 GCA_949486955.1 Cryomorphaceae bacterium
CCTGCACAGCTTACAGCCAATACAGAAGCCGCCATGAACATTGCGATTTTTTTCATTTTTTCTCTTTTTATGGTTAGAAATTCAGTGTAAAAATACACGATTAATGTTATAACAACTATCTACCCAAAAAAAAGTTTACTAGGCATACATTTTTTTTCTCAAGCGAAATGCCAAAACACTTACAACAAGAGTGATACTACCTGCAAGTACATAGGGATATGTAAAGTGCATCCCATACACGGCACCTCCAACAGCCGGCCCCACTACCCTAGCGAGAGACCCTACGCTTTGATTGGTTCCCAAAATTTTTCCCTGGGCATCTTCGGGCGCGTAGGTGGTCAATAAACTGCTAACCGTAGGGGTTAGCAGAGCATTACCAAAGGACAATAAGGTCATGCAGAGGAGTTCCAAATAGAATTGGTCCGTAGGAACAAAGGGCATGAAAAATAAGCCTACAGCCACGAGCAACGTTCCAAACAAGAGTAGGTTCCGTTCACCAAACCAACTGTTAAAGTAGCCGATGAGACCGCCTTGAATAACCACCGCTAAGAATCCTATGTAGGCGAAAGTGTAACCGATATGCATCTCACTCAATCCGAAATGCTCGGCCCACAATAGCGTGGAAGTGATCTGCATCATACTAAAACCAAGGATATACACGAAGTTGATAGTGAACAAGGCATTGACCTCAGGCACCTTTCTAAAGGCAAAAATGTCCTTAAATGGATTCGGAAATAGATTCACACTATCGGCAGGTTCTTTCAACGTCTCCGCCAAGAAGAAATAAGCGAGAAGGAGGTTGATTCCACTCAATCCTGCCGCGAAATACCCCACTCCAGATACTCCGTAGTACTCATTGACGATACCGCCTATACTTGGACCAAAAATGAAGCCGAGTCCAAAGGCTGCTCCGATGATACCGAAGGCCTTTGTACGTTGCTCTTTAGGTACGATATCACTAATGTATGCCTGAGCAACACTAAGATTGGCTGCACCAAACCCTTTTAACAGACGGGTGGCAAACAAGAGCCACAAGACCGTTGCATTGGCAAATAGTAGGTACGCAACTACCATAATACTGATGCTCGCTAACATAATAGGACGACGCCCGTACCTATCGCTCAATCCACCCCAAAAACTTGCAAAAATGAACTGCATTATGCTGAAGCTCGTGCCCAAAAGACCAACCATGGCATCAGTAGCCCCTAATTCTTTGGCATAAATTGGAAGGATAGGAATGATAAGACCAAAGCCCATCAGATCCATGAAAATGGTAAAGAAGAGTACAACTAAAGCCTTATTCCTCATGCTTAGGAGTTCTTAAGTTCTTGACTTGTATTCCTTTGTCGCTGACCTTGTAAGCATGCAGTTCCCGTGCGCGTATAGTGGATTTAAAGACCGCCTGCGCTTCGTTTTCAAATTGATCGAAATCTTTGTAACGTGCGCTATAGTGCCCTATGAGTAAATGTTTGACACCTGCCTCATCAGCTACCCTTGCCGCCTCTTTTGCCGTGCTGTGCATGGTTTGGCGTGCGCGCTCAGCCTTGTCTTCACAAAAGGTGCTCTCATGGTATAACAGCGTTGCTCCTGCTACATAATTTGAAGTCTCGGGAACATACATCGTATCCGATGCGAAGGCATAACACAGTGGCTTGGGTGGATCGAAGGTGATGTCTTCGTTTGACACAACGGTTCCATCTTCCGCGGTCCAGTCCCTACCGTCTTTAATCCAATGATAATCACAAACCGGAATGCCCAATTCATCAGCACGTTCTTTATTAAGACCGCGCTGTAGGAGCTTTTCTTCGAATTTAAATCCGGTCGTTGCTATTCTATGCTTGAGTGGGAAGCTCGATACAGTGTAAGCCTCGGTTTCTAGGATCACCTGAGGCACCTTATGTTGAGTGACCACAAATGAAATAGGATAAGATGTAAACGTTCCTGCCGCCCTAAACTGCGTCAGCACAATCTCCTTGAGTTTAGGAGGTCCATAGATGGTCAATGGTGTTGTACGGCCCAATAAATGAAAGCTGCTCAACAAGCCTACCAACCCGAAGAAATGATCACCGTGAAGGTGGGAAATGAATATGTTATTGATGCGGGAGAATTTAGTCTTAGATCGACGCAACTGCTTCTGGGCACCTTCCCCACAATCTATCAAGAAATAATGCTCCCGCATTTTCAAAAGCTGGGAGGTCGTGTAACTGTTGGAGGTCGGTGTAGCGCTGGCTGCACCTAAAACTACCAACTCAAAACTCATTAAGAATTACCCAGTTTACGCTTCTCAGCTAAGAGATAAAGCACGGCCATACGCACGGCAACACCGTTCTCCACTTGATCGAGAATGATAGCATGCTCGCTATCTGCCACCTCGGAGGTAATTTCTACACCTCGGTTAATTGGACCCGGGTGCATGACTACGATTGGCTTTTCAAGGGCGTCTAGGTGTTCCATAGTCAGTCCGTACTGAGCGCGGTACTCGGCGATGGATGGGAAGTATTTGATGTCTTGACGTTCGTGCTGTACGCGTAACATGTTTGCAACATCACACCACTCGATGGCTGTTTGCAAGTTGTGCTCTACGCGAACGCCGAGGGTGTGCATGTATTTTGGAACCAAGGTTGTAGGCCCACAAACCATGACCTCAGCACCCATCTTTTTAAGGAGAAGAACATTTGAAAGTGCAACTCGGCTGTGTACGATATCTCCGACGATCGCAACCTTAGCGCCTTCCAAACTTCCTAACCTTTCACTTATCGAAAACGCATCAAGAAGTGCCTGAGTTGGATGCTCGTGTGCCCCATCTCCAGCATTTACGATAGAAGCATCTACATGTTGAGAGAGGAATTCTCCGGCACCTGGATTGGGATGACGCATTACCACCATGTCCACTTTCATGGAAAGGATGTTGTTCACCGTATCCACCAATGTTTCTCCTTTCTTTACGGAAGATGATGCTGCAGAGAAGTTTACGACGTCAGCACTTAAGCGCTTTTCTGCCAATTCAAAAGATAACCTCGTTCTTGTACTGTTTTCGAAGAAGAGGTTGGCAATGGTAATATCTCTGAGCGTTGGAACTTTTTTGATGGGTCTGTTAAGGACCTCTTTGAATTCTTTGGCAGTGTCTAGAATGAGCTGGATATCCTCTGCCGTGAGGTGTTTGATACCCAACAAGTGATTCACTGATAATTCGCTCATGAAGCTGGTTCCGTTAATAATACTGCATCGCGGCCATCCACTTCTTCCCACAGTACCTCAACGCGTTGTGAGGCTATGGAATCTACTTGTCGGCCCTTATAATCAGGCTGTATAGGAAGGTCGCGTGAAAATCTACGATCAATCAAAGTGAGCAACTCCATTTTTGACGGACGTCCGTAACTAAGAATGGCATCCATGGCGGCACGCACACTCCTACCGGTGTACAAAACATCGTCAATAAAGACTACTTTTTGATCCTCAACGAGGTGTTCAATTTTAGTCTTGTTCGGTTGCAAATGGCCCGGACGTCTTCTGAAGTCATCTCTGTAGAAAGTGATATCTAAAAGACCCGTACGGATGCTACCTGCACCGTATTGTTCTTCTAACAACTTAACCAGTCTACTAAGTACTTGTCCCCCACGAGGTTGAAGGCCGATCAAAATAGAATTTGAAAAATCACCGTGATTCTCGATGAGCTTACAACACAGCCTGTTCAAAGCGATGTTCAACTCTCTGGAGTCTATGATTTCTCTTTTGCTCATGCTGCAAATTTATGCATTAATATGAAGCAAATAAACTTCCAAGATCGATCCCGGAGAAATTCCCGCTACTCATCATCACTACTGCCTTAGTATCCCCTTTGCTTTCAAGTGCTTTAGCCAATTCTTGCGCATCGTCAAAAACAACAACACCCTGCCCGAATGCCGACTGTACATCTTCTTTGCTCAGTGCTGGCAATTTCTTGTGAGCAACAGCTTGGGGACTGTAATAGACCCAACGCTCTTGGGCGGGATCAAGGACTCCTTTATACTGTGGTATGAACTCTGGATTTAAACTACTAAAGGTGTGTAATTCGAGTACTGCGCGAACATCGCCGTATTGCTCGGCAAGAGCAGCAACTGCTGCTTGTACTTTTGACGGAGCATGGGCAAAATCCCGGAAAACAGGTACGGATGATCCTGCTAACCGCTGCATCCTATTCTGCGCACCCGTGAAACTCGCAATGGCATCGTGAAAATCATCTTCCTGCAGCCCCATTTCCAAACATATCCAGCGTGCCGCTTCAAGATTACTAAGGTTGTGCTTGCCAAAAACTTGCAATGGCATGGCACCCTCAGCCGTTTCGATATAAGTAGTTCCTTCATCAATAAAATGTTCCGGCAACGCATATGGAAAACGCTTCACAGGGGCATCGCTCTGCTCCACTAATTCCTTCAGAACAGCATCATTTTCATTGTAAATCAAAGCACCACCAGGCTCGATGGTATTGATATATTGCTTGAATTGGTCCACATAAGATTCAAACGTCGGGAACACATTAATGTGATCCCAGGCAATTCCTGTAATGACTGTGATATTGGGTCGATATAGGTGGAATTTTGGACGTAAATCTATCGGCGAGCTCAGGTATTCGTCACCTTCCATAACCATGAAATCTGAACCGCTTTCGAGCTCCACCATACAGTCAAAGCCCTCTAATTGCGCGCCTACCATGTAGTTGGTAGACATTCCCGCATGCTGCATGGCATGTAATATCATTGCCGTTGTAGTGGTCTTACCGTGAGAACCAGCGATGACCACCCGAGTCATATCCTTACTAACCTCATACAAAAATTCAGGGTAGCTAAAGATGTTAAGATCGAGCGCTTGTGCTTTGAGTAGTTCCGGATTGTCTTTACGCGCATGCATTCCAAGTATGATAGCGTCGAGGTCTGAGGAGATGTTGCTTTCTTCCCATCCCTCAGCGGCAGGAAGTAAGCCTTTAGCAGCCAACCTCGAACGAGATGGTTCGAAAATTTGGTCGTCAGAACCACTGACCTCATGACCAGAGTTGTGTAAAGCAATGGCGAGGTTATGCATGGCAGAACCCCCTATGGCGATGAAATGTACTCTCATTTATTCTTCGAAATAAAGATTCCCGAATCGTATACGGGTGCCACGCAAAGATAAGAGAACTGCACCGTCGTAGCCGTCATTTGCTTGTCTAGAAGAACGAGGGCTTACTCTGAATTTTTGGCGCTTGTTTCGGTTTAAAACCGTATAAACCATCTCAGCATCGTGACTTAAACTTACCATGACAAGATTACCATTCTTCGCATTGGTGATGGCACGCAGTGTTTTCTTACCCCAGCGCTTGGCGTTTTTACGGTGATCGTTGAAGACAAAGTGCAACCCAGATTCATTCACCAAGAAGGTATAACCGAGGTAATAACCGCCATCATTCATAGAACTTTGACGCTTTGGCACATGAGCATACCAATCAACTTCGCCTTTTGCATCAATACTCAATACAATGATGTCATTGTAATAGTAGTAATAGTTCGTCGTCGTCGTTCCACGCGAGGTTTGTACAGTTTGCACACGCACCTCGTAATCCTCTGCGATCACATAGGCACCACCATCAGGTCTTGGTAGAAATTGACGGAAAACGAAATTCCTGCGAATACCTTTTCCGCGACGCGCTCGGAATCGGTTGAATTGTGCAACAAACTCCTGAGTAAACGGATTCAAATTGGTCGAAACCACCTCTCCTCTACTCTGGTCAACACTCAGGTAAAGTGCTCCATCCATATCATAAAAGTTGCGTTTACCGTAAAAGCCAGAGATCGCCATTTGGTTGTCTTTTAGGTCACATTCGATACCCAATGAATGCACCGCAACATTGCGCAATCCCAGGTCGAATTCGGTGATTTGATTGTTATCGCCGGCGCCAATACGCATCAGTTTGTACTCTAGGTCTTTGCCACTCTGTAACATCACATTCGGACTATTGTCGAATGCGCTCAGGATGAATACATCGCCGGAGTTCGATAAATCGAAATCGATGATGTTGAAATTTCTATCGCGTACATTGAGTTCTATATCGGCATTCCAATCCTCTGCAAGATCTGCGCTGTACACTCTGACATAAAAGTTTTCGCTTCCAAACCGCTCATAAGGTGGGTTTGTAAACACTGCGAATTTCGTTCGATCCTGCGATGCTTTGATGGTAAAGTCTCCTTGAGATCGTCTTTTTGAATCCAACGTCTCAATTAATTTCGGCGCACTTAGATTGGCAAGGGTATCCAAGGTTCGAACCAATAAATTCCTAGTGTCCGATTGACGGTCGTAGCTTTCGTAAAACAAATACTGAACACCACCGAGCATCAGACTTTCCTTGAAGTCTACCCTGCGTCCATTCCATTCCCACCTTGGGTTTTTTAGCAACCATTGTTCGCTTAAATCGTAACGGTTATAATACGCGAAATATTCATCGCGAGCACCCGAAATGATGGATGCAGCAGCAGGCCGATAGGTAAAAAAACCTTGATTGCTTGATTGCAAGATCCGGTCAAATTTTGCACTTCGAGCATTGTATTCTGGACTCCATTCTAATAAGGGGTATGAACCCTGTGCAAGCCCTGTTGTTACTGCTAAACAACAAGCAATCAGTGTGATGGAGCGCTTAAGAAAAGTGGTCATAGAAAACGGTAAAGTTTTTGTACATTGATGGTAAGATACAGCACCCTAATGATAAACTAACGCAGTATGAAGAGATTTCTGTATTCATTAATTTTCCTAGGCCTCCTGAGTGTTGAAGCAAATGCACAAGCTGTGATTGTTCGAAAACGCGATCTGAGTACAACGACCTATGGGAATTCATCCGTACAGATCAGCCCATCAAGTTCGAGTGCAAATCTTGGCGGCATGTATTACAGCCGTTATAATCACGCATTAAAAATTAGCCCAGCTTCACTTATTGCAGGGGAAATCCCTCTTTCTTACGAACACAAGGTCAGTGATTACATCACTATCGAAGCTGGTGTAGGTCTAACTACTTACAACCTAACCGAAGATCTCATTCGTGGATACAGCGAACGTGGTGATGGAGAAACAGTGAGTAAAGTCAGCTACTCCGCGCTTTTCAACACTAAGTTCTTTCCAGAAGGGAATGCATTTCAAGACGGGTATTACGTGGCATTCAATCTAAACGTGCGCAACTACGCCCAAGACTTTACCACACTCGATGATTTCGGAATGGATACAACGGTGAGTGAATTTTTCCGGTGGTCAGATGTAGGTTTCACCATGGGGTATCAAAGCCGTCCATCTGAAAAAATGATTCTCGATTGGTACATCGGCGCAGGCATTCGACAAAAAAACAGATCAACAACAGATTACGAGCAGATATTTGATCCTACATCAGGATTATTCGTCGGACAGTACAACTTGAATGAAAGCACCAATGTAGCCCCTGCGCTCTTAGGAGGCGTGAAAATCAGTTTCTTGTTTAGGTAATCCTCTTATTCTACCACTACTTCAATCGCGGCGATAGCTTGGTTGCTCACCTTCTCTGCAGTGGCATAGGTATCAACGGTGGTATGAGTGAATCCGTCTTTAGCAAGGCTCACACTACCCAATAGAAGGTCAAGATCCATTTTAACCACTAATCGGTCACCAGGGCGTACAAGTACATCAAAAGTTCGTGTTCTGTATAGCGGATCGGTTCCAGTATGCCAAATGATACCGCCATTGGTCGTAGCATTGCTCAAGTCGCCGCCTGCGTTGAATCGTCCTTCGGCTTTAAGGAACCTGTATTTAGACGCCCACGTCCAATACATAGCAAAGGCACTGCTCAAAGGGTGTGTAGTTTCGAAGGAAGTTGGGTCCATTGCATTCATGTCCGACGGGACACCCAATCCAAAACTAATTTGATCTGCTCTTCGCTGCAGGTCCAATGTATAGGTACTGAAAGCACTATCGCTAGGGTCCACGAATAATACATCACTTAGGAGCTGATCCCCTGCTCGAAGTTCGCTGATATAGAAGTGGAAAAGATCAATAGCAATCGCTGTATCTCCTTTGAAGAAAGGCGTACTCTGAGTATAGGGCGCACCGTTTTGAATCCATTGAAATTCAACAGTTACCTGTTTATCTCCGGGTCTGCATCCGGCGAGGATGAGGAGAGATAACAGTCCAGCGAAAGGAAGCCTTTTCATGCTTGCGCTAAAGTTTGAATACAAACTCGCTCTTTAGATTATCGCTAAGAATCTGGGCTTTATTGTAGTCCGCAGCATCCCCTGGATCAGAATAGATTTCCGGAGTTGAAGACGGCTGTAGACCCAAGAATAGCTTTTCAATATCTAAATCAATCACGAAGAAAACATCCTTATTGGCAGCGACATTGAAATTGCGCTTTTCACTGCGCTCAATCACCATATCCTCAGTGGCAATTCTCCAAGTAAAGGTGCTCGTAGGTGTGGTGAATAAAGAATCATTCGGGTCAAAAACTCGACCCTCTAATTGGAAGAAGCTGTGACCCGTAGCCGGTCCATTCCACAAATGTCCTTTTACCAAAGGGTTCGTTTCTTCAAGCGTCTCCGGGGAGGCATAGGCACGAGCACTGTCCAAACCGATGTGGTAATTCAAACGGCCATTGTACGAACCGCGGGGCAACTGAGCGAGCTTGACCTCTGAAGTGGTAAGCAGATCAATGGCTGTTAAGTCGTTATCTGTGCGTGTGGTATCCTTTTCATCAACACTTACAAACTCGGCACCGCTGAGCGTGATGTAGACATGACTCAACTTAATGAGGTCGCCGTTGATTTGATATACCGTGCTCGTATCTGCAATGTCACCGTCAAAATACTTGTAGGCACGGATGTATATGTTGCGATCGTCCAGCGCAGCTGGATCAACAACAGTAATCTCACGTTCACACGAAGCGAATGCACCAATGGTTAATAATGCTAAAATGAATCTTTTCATTCTTCCTTTATTTTCAAAAACTCTGGCGCCTGTTCAATGGACACCATAATTTGGTCTAACAAATCATCATTCTCTTCGGAAAAATCAAGTTCCAAAGGCTCCTTAAAGGTAATGGTTAATAGGTTACCCGTACTCTTCACAAACATACCCGTTTTGTCGAAGGCTCGACGAAAGCCATTAATCACCACGGGAACTACTACTGGATTTAACTCTCGAATCAAATGAACTGTACCTCTTCTTCCCTTTACAAATGGGCGTGTCGTGCCTTGTGGGAAGGTAATAGTCCAGCCTGTTTCCATGGCTTTTTTAATGTTGGCAATATCTTTTGGATCTACACCTCGATTGATTGTTTTACCCGCCTCGCGCCAAGTACGCTTGATACTAACACTTCCCGCATATTGCATAAGTTTGGGCAACAATCCCTTCTTCATCGTCTCTGCAGCCGCCACAAAGAAGACATTGAGCTTAGGACGAAACAAAGTTGCAAACGGCACTCTGTTGTACACCTTGTTTTCCGCTGCGTTAAAGACGTGGTACATCGCACTTACATCGGCGAAATACGTTTGGTGGTTGGACACAAACAAAACGCGACGCTCAGGTAGGTCCTTAAGTTTGTCACCACCTACAATCTGCACTGAGTTTAAACGAAAGAATCGGTACCATGTGATTAATCCAAAAACGAAAATGACCGTTCTTTTGATCAACAGGTTATATCCGAAACTGTCTTTTTTAAAAGAGTTTAACACGTGTACTAATTTCAGTAATTCGGCAAATATACTCCTTAGGACAAAAGCCCCACTATTCTTGCCGTGATGATTGCTGTTGCACCCCAAATGACTTCATCACCCCACAGATATGCTGGGACATTCACCTTGCCGTATTTTGTAGGAACAGTAGCCTTTCCTATGAGTTCGCCTGATGTCAATACCTGTAATGGTATTGAAAAAGTATAGGCCACTTCATTGGGGTTAAGGACCAATTCTGGAAGCTCTTTAGAATACCCGATGAATGGATGAACAATAAAGTTTGACGGAGGTATGTACAAGGGATGTAGTTTGCGAATCACTGTCACGCTTTGTTCCGGAATCCCCACCTCCTCCGACGTTTCTCGTAAGGCGGTCTGCTCGTAGCTCGAGTCGCTCGATTCCTTTCGACCGCCAGGAAAACTAATCTGTCCGCCGTGTGTGCCGTCGTATGGCGGACGTTTCATAAACAGAAGCTCAAGACCATCCGACCCTTCAAAAAAGTGCGCCAGTACAGCCGCTTTTTTGGCTTGGTCCATCGTTTTTTGTGAGGTGTGCACCATCTTACGAAACCAAGGCATCATTGGATTTTTAAACGAAGGGTCTTCACCTTTGTTGGCCAGCTTAGATAGGAGTTGATCTGTGTTCACCGAATAAATGTACCGAAACGGAAATTGGCCATGAACTTTCCTTTCAATTTTTGTTATCTATTAAAGTCCTAGCCTCCATAAGATATGACTATAACTCAATTTCGTTACATCGTAGCTGTAGATAACCACCGCCATTTCGCACGTGCAGCGGAGGCTTGTTTTGTTACTCAGCCGACATTGAGTATGCAGATTCAGAAGCTCGAAGAAGAGCTCGATATCTTAATTTTCGACCGCTCAAAGCAACCGATTGTCCCCACTCCATTGGGTGAACAAATCTTGGAACAAGCCAGAAAAGTCTTGCAAGAAGCTGCTGTACTTGAGCACATGTCCAAACAAATTAAAGGAACGTTCGAGGGCGACCTTCGTTTGGCAGTTATACCCACCATAGCACCTAGCTTATTGCCTCGATTCCTAGTTGAGTTTAACCAAGCTTTTCCTAAAATCAAGTTGTTTGTTGAGGAAATGAAAACAGCCGATATGATTGAGGCCTTGCGTAAAGACCGTATAGATGTTGGCATTGCAGCTACACCTCTAGAGGAACGCGGTATTGTGGAGAAGCCACTATACCACGAACCGTTTGTTGCTTTCGTACCGAGCTACCACAAGTTTTCCAAGGATAGGTTCTTATTGGCCTCGGAAATTAATCCAGATGAATTGCTTTTATTAAACGAAGGGCATTGCTTTAGAAACAGCGTACTCTCGTTGTGCAACCCTAAAAACCTCAATGGCGACGGCATTCACATGGAAAGTGGACACTTCGACACCTTAGTTAAATTGGCCGATAAAGGCATGGGCATGACACTATTACCATATCTGACAGGTATCGACCTAAATGACCGCTACAAAGGCTCCATCAAGCCCATTGCGGAGCCGACACCTACAAGACAGGTGAGCTTGATACATTCGCGTACACAGCTTAAACTCGAGTGGATCAAAGCGCTAGAAAAACTCATTGTAAAAAATCTTCCAAAAAAGGTACTCGAATCCCCTGAGCAAGTCGTTAGCCCATTGTAACAAGTACCATGCCTAGGGCGACGAGAATAGCAACGCTAATAATATTGAGTATGATGCCTCTTGCCATCATATACCCCACCGTTAATTTACCTGTAGAAAAAACGATAGCATTTGGCGGTGTGGCCATTGGAAGCATAAATGCACAACTCGCGCCCAATACTAAAGGCATACTCAAGATTTCCATCGACCAGCCAAACGTCAGCGAAAGGCTAAGTACAAGCGGCATCAACGCACTAACTAATGCCATATTACTCAGCAATTCAGTAGCAAAAACTCCTAGAAGTGCCATGATGATTACCCAAAACAGGATGGGTATGTTTTCGAAAGACTTCATTCCCACTTCTAAAGCCTCAAACCAATAGCTCTGCTGCAAGGTACCCGCCAAGGCTAATCCGCCTCCAAAAAGAATCAAGATTCCCCAAGGGAGTTTAGACGTACTCTCCCAATCAAGTAAGTTTTTACCCGATTCGCCTGTGAGACTGAAGAGCAATACAGCTGCAAGTAATGAAATCCCTGTATCCGACCAATGAATATGTGCACTCAAGGCACCTAAATAGGGCCGCATAATCCATAATAACGCTGTCGAGGTGAATATGATGGCCACTTTTCTCTGCGCCTTGTTCATGGAACCTAAGCGGTCCCACTCCTGTTGTAAATAGCGTTCTGTTTCCTTTTGTTCTTGAGGGGAAAGAGCCAGTGTCCTCAAGCTGCGCGATAGAATGGCATATGCCGACAACCCAATAGTTACAGAAGCAGAAAGCCCTATCGGCAGCCATTCAACAAAACCTATCTGACGGTCCAATTGCTCGCTTAAGAATCCCGCAAAAATCATATTAGGCGGTGTGCCAATAATGGTTGCCATTCCACCAATGTTTGCCGCCCAGGCAATGCTTAAGAGTAAAGGACGTTCCATTTTTTCGGCGGACGTTTTAGGAAGAACCGCTAAGACACTCGTAGCAATTGGAAGCATCATAATGGAGGTTGCCGTATTACTGATCCACATGGACATGAAGGCAGTACTGAGCATAAAGCCAGCAAGAAGGCCACGACTACCCGTGCCTGTCCGGCGTAAAATCCAAAGCGCTATACGGTAATGCAGGTTAGTTTCTTCAAGAGCTCTTGCAATGATAAAACCACCAAAAAACAGGTACACCAGCGGATGGGCATAGTACGACGACATACTCTTTGCTTCCATCAGTCCAAAAAGCGGGAAGAGAAGCAATGGCAAAAGCGCGGTGACCGCAAGATGTACAGTCTCAGATATCCACCAAATAAGCATCCAAGCAGTGATTCCCAATAACACAAAGTGTGATTCAAAACCCCCAAAGAAGGAAATAATAAAAGCCGAGATTGGCCCTGCAAGGCGTATTAAGGATGTATTTTTGTTGCTCATTGAGTGCGTATGAAATTGGTATTTGCAACCCACAATGCGGGTAAGTTACGAGAGGTTAAGGAATTAATTGGACACAAATACGAAGTTATTGGTCTGAGTGAACTCGATGACCTCGAGGACATTCCTGAAAACGAACCAACGCTGCAAGGCAATGCTTTGGTAAAAGTCAGAACCGTTTGGAACAAATACGGGCTTGCCTGTTTTTCGGACGATACTGGATTAGAAATTGACGCATTAAATGGTGCCCCGGGCGTTCACAGTGCCCGTTATGCGGGATCTTCCAAAGATCCCGAACAGAACATGGCAAAAGTGCTTAGCGAACTTGAGGGAAAAGAAAACCGCTCGGCTCAATTCCGTACTGCCGTTGCACTCATAATAGACGGTAAAGAGCACTTATTTGAAGGTATTGTACGCGGTAAAATCGCCAGAGAAAAATCCGGTCATCAAGGTTTCGGGTACGATCCCATTTTTATCCCTGAGGGCTACATGCAGAGTTTCGCTGAAATGGACAATGCTAAGAAGAACAGCATGAGCCACCGCGGTCGCGCTATTGCCAAGCTCGTGGAGTTTTTGATTTAGTCCTCCTCGATTTCGTCGGGATTCGAGAAGAAACTGAAATTCACGTGACCGTATCTGCGGTGTTCGGTGAATCCCGGGAGGTGACTTAAATCAGTTTGGTCGCTGTGCTCAATGATTGCTTCACCGCCTTCTGCCAATAACTTGTGGTCGATAATACCCTTTGCTAAATCTTCGTAGTGTTCCCACTCATAGGGAGGATCTGCAAAAACAATGTCGTATTGAGTAGCATTCCTACGCACCCACTGCAAAGCGTCGGATTGAACCGTCTGTATAGAGGCACCTAATTCTTCGTTTGTTTTAGAAATGAATCGGACGCAGTCGCGGTGCATATCAACAGCTACAATTTCCTCGGTTCCTCGAGATGCAAATTCATAAGAAATATTACCAGTACCAGAGAACAAGTCTAGGACACGAAGATCTTCGAAGTAGTAGCGATTATTGAGAATATTAAAAAGGGCCTCCTTCCCAAAGTCGGTTGTAGGACGCGTTGGGAGGGTCTTTGGTGCAGTGATGCGCTTACCCCGCCATTTTCCACTAACTATTCTCATAATCGTAGTAAAGGACCGTAAGATTCTATATCCACCTTGTTCATAGCTGAACTAAGCGTCACATACTTATCGGCTTTAATTGATTTTACCACCTTGAAATAGGGCTTTACGAATGCCAATGCTTTTTGGTGATTCAGTCCACATACCTCTACTGTAAGTGTTTCGCGGTCCCAACCCAACTGCTCTGTTATATTGCCGAGGTGGTACAAAAGTTCTTCATTCGAAGAAGTGGGAAGTGTATTAACGAGTTGGTAACCTCTAGCATCTGCTGCAAAGTAGGTAGCTGTGGTCGATTCAAGATTCACCCATAACCTCGGTGCCGAGCTCTTCGGAAGGCGCTCCATCTGAACAAGCCAGTTGTGCTTTACATCCTCTGGAGCATTTTGGGTCAAGGCATATACTTCCACCGCTAGGGATTCTGAAGAAAACACTCGATCCGCCTCGCTTCCTAGCACTGTTTTGGTCCACTTTTTATCTTTGGTTCCTAAGGCTTTCGGCAAAAGTGCTGATTGAACGAATTCTTGCGCCTTTATAACAGATCCCGGCAGCTCTGAGAATGATGCCAACAACTCCTCAAACGGGTCCTCGGTCAATTCCGCAACAGGCACGAAACCAATCATATACAACTGCTTGGATTTGGTGTTTTTAACCAAAAAAGAAAGTCCATCCTGCTGGCGCAGGATGGACAATGTGCAATTTTCCGCTTTCGCTGATTCGAAAGCCGGATCAATATTATTCTGTCTTACAACGTGTGTTCTCGTAGTTACCACTGATGGTTGGTTCTGTTAGCGACCCGATTGTCCAAGCGTCGTTTTCTACTTTCTTGTATGCCTGCGGGTATTCTTCCGCAATATCAGCAAAAATAACTTTGTAAGGAGCGCTTACTTCAAACGTAGCCACATCCACACCGTTCTTATTGATTTCAGAAGCATCCATAGTAAATGTTGAATCTGTTCCTGAAATGTTTCTCAAAGTTTCGGCCATGAAACCTTCACCGAACAGCTGCGTGCTCACTGACTCTTGACCTAGAATACGGATAATCACAGAATCCTTATTCATGTCCTTCTGGTAAATCTTGTCATAGTACATGAACGAAGTATCCTTACGCTCGATAATGCTTATGAAACCAGTGTCAACAAATCCAACGAGCTCGTCGATAGATGCACAGTACGTTCCGAATTCACTTTTGTACGCAAGTTGCGCTTCGCGAATGCTCTCTAATTGTTCAGTAACCTCACACAATCTCGTATTTTCAATACGTTGAAAGTTGATAGGTTGCATAATACTTTGGTAGATTCGTACAGTCAGCAATACTGACGTTACGATTAGAACTGCTTTAATTCCGAGTTGTACCTTTGAATTCATTGTTATCGTTCAGGATTAATCGCCTCAAAACTACAATATTTTTTCATTGCTTACACCTCAAAGTACATACGCAGATTTAAAGGGATTCTTTCCATTCGAACCCACTGAGGATCAAGATGTTTTGCTCAAAAAACTGGCACTGTACCTCAGTGTCAAGCGCATACATCCGGAGGTTCTTATTGTCAAAGGGTATGCGGGTACTGGAAAAACAACCGTACTGCGATCTGTAGTGGCTGCGCACAAGAAACACCAGAGAAAAATTTTATTGATGGCGCCTACCGGTCGTGCGGCGAAAGTGATGAGTGGTGCAGCGGGTAAAAATGCCTTTACCATACACCGCAGCCTATACCGCCCTAGCGTGAGTAATGGCGGTGTTGCCAACTTTGTATTGTCAAACAATCCCCACAAAAACACCACTTTCGTAGTGGACGAAGCCGGTCTAGTGGCGACAAACAACGACAGTACTTTGGGCGGCAACTCCTTGCTTGAAGATTTGCTCACCTATGTCTTTTCGGATCCTTCTAACGGACTGGTCTTGGTAGGTGATCCTGCCCAGCTTCCACCGGTTGGCCAGCCGCAGAGTCCAGCACTAAGTTCAGATTGGTTCATTGGCGCAGGGATTAATGCTACAGAGCATACCCTGAGGATGGTCGTTCGTCAAGCTTTAGACAGTCACATCTTAAAGAATGCAACGCAGCTTCGAGAGCTAATTGAATCGGACTCTTCAGAGCCACCAAAACTGATTCCTGGAGAAGATTTTATCCAAGTCGAAGACGGATATCACTTGCAGGAAATCTTTGAACAGCTCTACGCATCAAGGAGCGA
>CATAPZ010000140.1:0-3032 GCA_949486955.1 Cryomorphaceae bacterium
CTTTCTGGTGGGGAACGAAACCGACTCCACTTGGCTATGGCACTCAAAGAAGGTGGTAATGTGTTGCTTTTAGATGAGCCAACCAATGACTTAGATGTCAATACTTTACGAGCTCTTGAAGAAGCCCTTGAGAATTTTGCAGGTTGTGCAGTAATCATCTCGCACGACCGTTGGTTTTTGGACCGTGTTTGTACGCACATTTTAGCTTTTGAAGGTGATTCAGAGGTGTATCCTTTCGAGGGAACATTCTCGGAATATGAGCAAAACAAATTGAAGCGATTGGGCAAGACAGAGCCGACTCGTTTCAAATACAAGAAATTGATGAAATAGATACCAATTCTCAAGATTTCAAGTAAAATTTAGGAAGCCCGCAAACCAATTTACGGGCTTTCTTGTTATCTTCCCGTTGCCTAAAACAAACAGAAGATATCTATGAGAATCACCATGAGTGATGAGCGCTTAGAAACGCTCGAATTAATCCGCCAGTCCGCCAAAGATTTCGCAGAATCGAAAATTCGCCCACACGTTATGGAGTGGGATGAAAGTCAACATTTCCCGGTAGACATTTTTAAAGAACTTGGTCAACTTGGATTTATGGGAATCCTTGTGCCAGAAGAATACGGTGGCGCAGGGATGGGTTACCAAGAATACATTACCGTTATTGACGAAATTGCCCAAGTATGTGGATCTATTGGTCTTTCAGTAGCTGCCCATAACAGCCTGTGCACCGGACATATTTTACAGTTTGGTACTGAAGCACAGAAAGCCAAATGGTTGCCAAAATTGGCCACTGCCGAATGGATTGGTGCATGGGGCTTAACGGAAACAGGTACAGGTTCGGATGCTGGCGGGATGGATACAACGGCGGTGCTTGACGGTGATCACTATGTGCTCAACGGCTCAAAAAACTGGATTACGCACGCCATTTCTTCAAGTATCGCGGTGGTCATCGCGAGAACAGGAGAGAAGGGCGATTCCCACGGAATGACAGCATTTGTCGTGGAAAAGAGCACACCTGGCTTCACCGCTGGCCAAAAAGAAAATAAACTAGGCATGCGTGCTTCAGAAACGGCATGTCTCTTCTTTGACAATTGCCGCATACCTAAAGAAAACGTCCTTGGTAAAGTGGGTGAAGGATTCATTCAATCCATGAAAATCCTTGACGGTGGTAGAATTTCAATTGCCGCTCTTTCGGTTGGTATCGCACGCGGAGCAATGAATGCCGCTATTCAATATGCCGATCAGCGCGAGCAGTTTGGTAGAAAAATCCGCTCTTTTCAGGGTGTTAGCTTCAAGCTGGCGGAAATGTCTACCAAGGTATACGGTGCAGAGTTGATGACGCGCCATGCGGGTGCACTCAAAGAAGAGGGCAAGCCAATGACTCAAGAAAGTGCGATGTGTAAGTTGTACGCTTCAGAAATATCCACAGAAGTTGCTAATGAAGCTGTTCAAGTCTTCGGTGGCTACGGCTACACAAAAGATTATCCGGTGGAGAAATTCTACCGCGATTGTAAGCTTTGTACGATCGGTGAGGGCACCTCGGAAATACAGAAAGTTGTGATTTCTAGAAATTTATATCGTTAGGACTTAGGACGATTTGAGCTGCAACGTTTGCTGCAATATTTCACATTGTCCCAGTTCTTTTCCCATTTTTTGCGCCATGTGAAGGGTCTTCCGCACGTGGCGCAAACTTTTTCGGGTAAATGAGGTTTTTTGTGCATAGACTTTGAAAACAACCCGGCAGATGAAAGGTTCCAAAATAGCGAAGAATTTTACCGAGCGAGAGATTGATCGCATCGTCGAAATGGCTTGGGAAGATCGCACACCTTTCGATGCTATTAAGGACCAGTTTGGCATCTCTGAAGCCGAAACTATAGCACTCATGCGCCATCAAATGAAGGCCAGTTCATGGCGTATGTGGCGCGCTCGAGTGCAGGGTAGGAGCACAAAGCATCGCGCGCGAAGAGGCTTCGAAGTAGGCCGTCACAAGTGTTCTCGTCAACGTCATATTTCACACAATAAAATTTCGAAGCGTTAATTACAGCCTTCAACTGCTTGTTAATCAGTAGATAAAGCCGTTCTCTCATTCGGTGAAAACCAACAAGAATTGTGGTGCGAAAAGTGGAATAAATCCGTTATTTTCGGGGTTATATGTATGGCGTAACGACTATGAAGAAACTATTACTCACTCTAGCTCTCGGGCTTTTCGCATTTCAAGCGAATGCTTCACACCTTTTGGGTGGTGAGATTATCTGGAAGTGTAAACCCAACGGAAAATACCAGTTTACCCTGGTAGTATATCGCGATTGTGGTGGTATTACGATTTCAACCACACCCCAGACCTTAGCAAATAACGCAGGTGTTTCGATCACTTGTAACTACGTCAGTACGACGGATGTAGTGCCAGCATGTTATACTGGAACTACCTCTTGTTCAGGAGCAACTTCGGGCCAAGGTAGAATGCAGAAGTATGTATTCCGTTCAGGGGACATTACTTTGACAGGTACACCGCCGGCTGGTGGATGGTACTTCACTTGGAACAGCTGTTGTCGTCCGGGATCAATCTCAAATGGACCTTCAAACCAAGGCTACTTGCTTCGTGCTGTCATGTTCCCATACACTCCTCCAGGCTCTACTACGCCATTGTCTGCAGGAACGACGGGTAATCCAACATGTTTCGATAATTCTCCAAACTTCTTGGAGGATCCACAGGTAATCTCATGTACCAACGTTGATGTTATTTACAACAACCTCGGTTACGATCCAGATTTGGATTCATTGTACTACGATTGGGCATCACCATTGCAAGGTTCTTCTTGGCCAGGCAGTTCTGTGACGTTCTCTTCAGGATACAGCGCTTCATCACCGCTACCAAGTGGTACAGGTAGTACACCTGGAGCCATCAATGGTGAAACAGGTGAAATCACCTTCAAATCTGCTCAGGCTGGGTCATGGGCAACTTGTGTCAAGATTGAAGAGTGGCGTTGTGGCCAAAAAGTAGGGGAGATCTTCCGCGATATTCCTATCGTTAC
>CATAPZ010000141.1:0-1638 GCA_949486955.1 Cryomorphaceae bacterium
TGATCAGTTCTTCACCGTTGGCAGCATCTTTAATGTAACCACTAAGAGTGACATTTTGGGCGTAGGCGGTAGAGAAAAACAGTATGCTCAGCAGAGCAAGACATTTTTTCATGGTAATTACTTTAGTTAACTTAATAAGGAGGCTTAAGCTATTTTGTTCGCTCTAATCCAATTCTTGTGCCAAAGCGGTTGGCCAGAAACCTTATTTCAGAAACAATTTAAAAACGAGAATGGTGCCTGTCAAACTGCAGCCTATAATATTGGCAAGTATGATTGGAAAGTCCTGAATAAGAAGGCCGTAGAATAACCAAGCGCCCTGTCCCGTGAACATCATTGCGTACATGGTCAAGCTTAAGTCCTTGACTTTTTTATCTCGAATGATTTTCCACGCCTGAGGCACGAACGAGGCAGTGGTCAATACGGCAGCAATGAGGCCAATGGTTGCGGTCCAATTCATCTGACAATATTACTACATTACCAGCGTATGACGACTTCGCGATCCGTCATTTCTGCATAGCCTTCTTCGTCTAGGATAGGTTGGACGAATTGGTCACCAACAATCACCTCCGCGCCCTCTGGTATTTTTGTGCGAATCGCCCAAACAGATGCGCCTTCTTGAACTAAAAGAATCTGATTTTCACCAGCCTTATCGCTTTTTGAAAGGGCAACATCTAAGAAAGTCTCGTGTTCTCCTTCTCCTATTCGAATTCCTTTAAGTCGAGGATGTTGCCAAGTTGAAGGAAACGAAAGATTGACATTTATGGAGTGGTTTTGTGGATCCGGCTGAACACCAAAGAACTGGCGTACTATAGGATAGCCGAAACTGTAGATGTTCCATGCTTGGCACATCATCCCGAAATCTGGACTTACTTCATACATGCTCCCTGGGTGCGCATATCCCCAACTACGGGACATGCGGTGCAAATAATCCAACGCCTTGTCCGGACGGCCGTAGTTGTTTTCAGCAACTGCCGCCACCCCCGTAGGCAAGGTCATCACTGCCCCGACATAAGTAAAGGTCTTTTTGCGTTTCGCAAACCCGTCGGTATCTGTTCCAGCACTTTCATCGCGATCGATGCCGGTGACAAACATCCCAAATGGATTTGTGTACTGTGCTGCTTTATCCAATGCTTTCAGCGCATATTCCTCAGGTGCAAATCCCACTTCCATTGGGGTGTTTACGATCCAATTGTGATGGATGCTGTATGGATTCACCGCACTGCCTGAAGCAGCAGCCTTCTTAGTAGTTTCCAATTCCTCTACCGCCCAAGGCTTGTTTAAGCCTTCAGCTCTTACTATAGCGCCGTCAATAAGCTCTAAAACTTGGGTCTTAGTTCCTCGCACGTCCGCATAAGCATCGGCCTCAGCAACCCAATACTTTCCATTGATATACATTTTCAATGCTTCGGCTTTTTTGCCTGCCCATTCGTCGGTATGGTTAGTGTCTTTCATCGCTACCGCAGCGTGATATAGTGCTTCCCACCCCTGTACGGTGTAGGCGGCTACATCAATCATTTCGCCGTTCATGCCGTGAATTTCCATCATCCCATAACCGTTAGGTATTCCATTACCGTCCAAGTCTTGAGCTTCTAGCCATTGCATGGATTTGATCATTAAAGGATACATTTCAGCTAAGAA
>CATAPZ010000142.1:0-6335 GCA_949486955.1 Cryomorphaceae bacterium
AAATTCATGGATAATGCTATTCATTCCCTTGAACTAAGCGGGAATGCCCAAAATATTACCCATAGCATAAATGACGACAAGGTTGTAGAGGGTGTAAACAAAACTGCTTGTGCATATATCTCGATATCGTTCGAAGAAGGTAACGTGAGAAAGATAAATGCGAATAAGGGTGTTGAAGCCTCTTATGCTCCTTGGGATACTGCAAGCGAAGAAATGAAAGGTTTGCCGGGATGTACGCCATTATTTGAGCAGCGTACTTCAAAAAGTCAAACCAGACCTACCCTTCAATAATCTTGGCTATGTTCGGCTTGAAGTAATTCGGTCCTTTCAAAACCTTGCCATCTTCTCTGTAAATAGGCTTACCGTCTTCTCCAAGCTTACTCATATTACTGCGTTGTATTTCTTCAAAGACCTCTTCAATTTTGTGCTGCATGCCGTGACTCAGAATAGTTCCACAAAGAATGTACATCATATCGCCTAGCGCATCTGCAACTTCAACCATATCGCCGTTTTTCGCAGCCTCTAGGTATTCGTCGTTCTCCTCAGCCATGAGCTTAAAGCGCAAATCTATTAAGTCGTTACTAATGGTCGCTTTTGGCGCGTATTCATTTGGAATTCCAAACGTATCATGAAATTTTTCGACGTGGTTTAATTGCTTTTTCATTTGCTCTATTTTATGCTTCAAAGAAAGTAAATTTGACGCTATGGAGAACATCACAACAGGACATTGGATTTTTGCTGGCATATTCGCTGTAGCGTTTTTGACCTATCTATTTATCAGCTACCGCAAAGATTTAGCGATGCACAAGATTCACTATCGCAGTGGAGGTATACAAGTCGCTCTTTTAATCGTCATCACACTGTTCGTTCTCTTTGTGTTTAAGCGCCTTTTCTAGGTGGATAATGGCGTATATTTGTGGTGAGTTTAACCTAGCTCCACCCAAATACTATGACAGATAAGCAGAAGGAAATCAGTTACCTCGATTTCAAGAAAGAAATACACCAAGATTATTTTACTGCCGTTTTATCTCGCGAATGCTCATTAATGGGTCGCCGAGAAGTGCTTACTGGTAAAGCCAAATTTGGAATATTTGGTGCCGGTAAAGAATTGGCACAAATCGCATGGGCCAAAGCATTTAAAAAAGGAGATTTTCGAAGCGGTTACTACCGAGATCAAACTTTTATGATGGCTTTGGGCGAGTTAGATTCCGTTGGATTCTTTAATTCTTTATACGCTGTTACCGATGTAGACCACGAACCGATGGCAGGTGGTCGTCAAATGAATGGACACTTTGCAACGCGTAGTTTAGATAAAGATGGTAATTGGGTTGATCTGACCAATCAATACAATAGCTCTTCTGACATTAGCCCTACGGCGGGACAAATGCCGCGTTTACTTGGATTAGCACAAGCATCGAAAGTTTTCAAGGAAGTAAAGTTTGAAGGTTCTGAGAAGTTCAGTAAAGATGGAAACGAGGTTGCATGGGGAACTATTGGAAATGCATCTACTTCTGAAGGATTGTTCTTTGAAACTATCAATGCAGCGGGTGTACTTCAGGTACCAATGGTTATTTCAATTTGGGATGATGAATACGGTATTTCAGTAGGTGCTGAATACCAAACGACCAAAGAAGATATTTCTGAAATTCTAAAAGGATTTCAGCGCGACGAAAAGGGTAAGGGCTATGACATCTTTGTTGTTGAAGCCTGGGACTACCCTGCTTTGATCAATACATTCACCAAAGCTGGTCAAGTAGCTCGAGAAGAGCACGTTCCCGTGATGATTCATGTGAAAGGCATGACTCAGCCACAAGGCCACAGTACCAGTGGTTCGCACGAGCGTTACAAGAGTAAGGAGCGTCTTCAGTGGGAGAAAGACCACGATTGTATCCTCAAGTTTGGGCAGTGGATGATTGAGCAAGGAATTGCTACCCAAAAGGAATTGGACCAGCTTGTAAAAGATGCTAAAAAGTCCGCTCGCGAAGGCAAGAAAGCTGCTTGGGCCATTTACCAAGAAGTACCAAAGCGCTTGCGTAATGAGGTGCTGCCTATTCTAATAGCCATGCAACAGCAAGGAGAAAAGGGCATCTTTATAACCAACACAATCAAGGAATTAGAAGCTGTGGAGGATGTAGAAGTTGCACATAGCTTCAAAGCAGCTCGCAAAGCCTTACGTATTGTTCGTGGCGATAGCAGGGTGGATACTTCCGCGTTAAAAAATTGGCTTTCATCTAGCAAAGCTGATCAACAACGCCGTTACAGCTCACACTTGTATAGCGAAAATCCTACCAACGAATTACTTTCCTCTACCCCAGCGCAATACGAAGATGCACAGGAAGTGGATGCACGTATTGTTATCAGAGATAATTTTGACAAGCTATTTGATATGTATCCCCAAACCATGGTGTTTGGAGAGGATAGTGGAAAGATTGGTGATGTAAATCAAGGTCTAGAAGGTATGCAAGCGAAATACGGTGAAACGCGTGTAGCAGACGCCGGTATACGTGAAGCGACCATTATGGGACAAGGAATTGGTTTGGCCATGCGAGGCCTTCGCCCTATTGCGGAAATCCAATACTTGGATTATTTGCTCTACGCATTACAAATCATGTCCGATGATTTAGCGACTGTACACTATAGAACTGTTGGGGGTCAAAAAGCTCCTACTATTGTACGTACCCGTGGGCATCGCTTAGAAGGAATTTGGCATTCTGGTTCTCCAATGGGGACTATTATCAATAGCATTAAAGGGATGTATGTCCTTGTTCCTCGCAACATGACGAAAGCAGCAGGTTTCTACAACAAATTACTCCAGTTGGACAACCCAGCCCTAGTCATCGAATGTCTGAACGGCTATCGTCGTAAGGAATTGCTTCCTACCAATCTGGGAGAATTCACAACACCAATTGGTGAAGTTGAAATTATGAACGAAGGAACTGACATTACCATGTTGACTTACGGATCAAACTGTTTCATTGCAGAAGCAGCGGTTGCAGAGCTTGCCGAGCTGGGCGTAAGTGTTGAGCTCATTGATGCACAGAGCCTTATTCCGTTTGACACCAAGCACGATATAGTAGAATCCCTAAAGAAGACCAACACGTTGGTTATTGTAGATGAAGATGTTCGTGGAGGTTCAAGCGCGTTCTTACTACAGCAAATTCTTGAAGATCAAGGCGGGTATCAATATTTAGATGCTGCGCCGAAAACAGTAAGTTCTAAAGATCACAGACCGGCCTTTGCTTCCGACGGCGATTATTTCTCAAAGCCTTCGCTAGACGATATGGTTGAGGAAATCTATGCCATGATGAATGAAAAGGATCCAATCAAGTTTCCTGCCCTCTAATGAAAGAACCGCGTCTATTTCCAAATACTGTTGCAGGTGTGCTTGAGGCACTTGAAATGAGCTTTGGAAAGGGCATTTATGCAGACCGAGTAGTCGAAAGATTACTCAAGCAAAACAAAAAATGGGGCTCGCGAGATCGAAGTTTCGTAGCAGAGCACACCTATGAAATGGTGCGTTGGTGGGGCTTATTATGGGCCCTCTACGACCGTGAACCTTCCACCAAACGAAAGGACTTGCAAAAGCTCTTTGGCATCTACTGGCAATGGAGAGGTTATACCCTCCCCGATTGGCCAAAGTTTGATGCAGTCCGAGATTTCCCGGTAAAAGAGCGCTTGACGAAATTAAATCGAATTCAAGATAAGGAGAGCTACGCCGAGTGGTTCAATGACCTTGCATTGAGCCAATTGGGCGATAAATGGCCAGAGATTGCACGCAACATGAACGTTCCCAATACGGTGAATATACGTGTAAATACACTTAAGGCTAGCCTTGAAGCTGTTTTAGAAGAATTGAGAGCACATAACATAGAAGTGCATACGCATCCTGTATTTGAAAATGCGTTTTACCTAGAAGGACGTCCTAGATTGAATAACATACCTGGATTCCAGAACGGGAATTTTGAGGTTCAAGATGCCGGATCTCAGCAGATAGGGTATTTCCTAAACCCTTCTCCTGGCAGTACGACTATTGATGCGTGTGCAGGCGCCGGTGGTAAGACTTTGCTACTAGGTGCGTTGATGCAGAATCAGGGTCAGCTTATCGCCATGGATGTCGAAGGTCGGAAACTAGGCGAACTCAAGAAAAGAACGCAACGGAGCGGTTTAGATATCGTGGAGACTAGAGCTTGGGAGGAACCGAAGATTTTAGAAAAGCTTACCGAAACGGCCGACTACCTCCTATTGGATGTCCCTTGTTCAGGAACGGGTGTCATCAAGCGAGAACCAGATACAAAATGGAAATTGCAGCCTGAGCATTTGGAGCGACTTGAAGGTGTTCAAGCCGATATACTTCATCGTTATCCAAGAATGCTCAAATCAGGTGGTACGCTCGTTTATGCGACCTGTAGTATTTTACCCATGGAAAATGGTCATCAGGTACGACAGTTTTTGGAGAATAACGATGATTTTGAATTGCTCGAGGAACGTACTGTTGACCCTGGAGCCCATAATGACGGCTTCTACATGGCAAAAATGAAGAAGAAATGAGGACCACAGAACAGGATAGCTTGCATTTAAACCTTGAACAGAAGAGTATTTCTGATCTAGTGCATGGAATCAATACCGAAGATCAGAAGGTGGCACATGCTGTTGGTGAGCAGTTATCCTCCATTACTACTTTCATAGAGGCTTTGGTACCGCGTATGGAGCAAGGTGGACGTTTGTTCTACATCGGTGCGGGAACTTCGGGTCGTCTTGGAATTCTAGATGCCAGCGAATGTCCTCCAACATTTGGCGTTAGTCATAATATGGTCATTGGTCTTATTGCCGGAGGCGACAGTGCCATTCGAAAAGCTGTTGAAAATGCTGAAGACAGTACTACCGGTGCTTGGGAAGATTTAAGACAATACAATATCCAACCTATAGACACCGTCGTTGGTATTGCCGCTAGTGGAACTACTCCTTATGTTATTGGAGGGATAGAAGCTGCAAATAAGCATGGTTTGCTTACTGGTTGTATTACATGCAACGAAGGGAGTCCCGTGGGCAAGGTAGCTCAGCACGAGATGGCCGTAGTTGTTGGTCCTGAATTTCTTACAGGCTCTACACGAATGAAATCAGGTACTGCACAGAAAATGGTGTTGAATATGATCACGACGGCTACTATGATCAAATTAGGGCGTGTGAAAGGCAACAAAATGGTAGACATGCAACTTTCTAACGATAAGTTGGTAGATCGCGGTACTAGAATGGTTGCTGAAGAGCTTGATATAAAGAATGAATTGGCCCAGGAATTACTATTAAAACACGGTAGTGTAAGAGCTGCCGTAGATTCTTATAACAATGAGCGGAAATAAAAGCAATCAAGATCTCATCGTCGCTGGCCTCTTTCGATTGGCTTGGTCCTTCCCCTTTATATTCGTTGGACCGTCGCTTTATATCGGTAAAGGAACTAGCGGTGCCTGGTATTGGACCGCTCTGTCTATTGCCATCATGCTTGTCGCTGTATTTCTTGCTGTGAGTGGCCTACGCAAGGTTATGAGTGGCTTCTTCGACGGTAAGTGATTATATCTTAAATACCTGAGTAACCTGCGTTTTTGAACCTCGGGTTATTTTCAGGAAATAAGTACCGGCAGCAATGTACTCACCGGGTACCCATCGGAATTGGTAACGACGTCCTGTAATTACCTCACTCGCCACGATACGTCCGTACATATCTCTTAATTCCAGCGAAATGTCTGTCGTATTGTCGTCCGGCAAGAAGAAGATTAGATGATCTGGAAATGGGTTTGGATACACCGAAATCTCATTCCCTGGGTTTGAGCTCAAATAGAACCGTGCAAACTTCATATTCGGGATACCGTATCCAATCCGCTCGTTCTTAGTGTAATAGTGCGAACTACTTACCTCCAAGGCTTTAATAACGTCCTGTGCAGTAGCATTGGGCGATGATTCCCATAGACAGGCAGCAGCTCCTGCAATAATTGGTGAACTAAAACTGGTTCCATTGGCTGGGGTAATGGTCCCATCTGGTCGATACACATAGGCACCTTCTCCCCTTGCACATACATTGGGCTTAATACGACCATCGGTGGTATATCCGCGTGAACTAAATCCGCTGACAATTCCAAATTGGTTAACGGATCCTACTGTGAGTACGCTATCCGCATCTGCAGGCATAGTAAGTTTATTCCATACTCCTCCTCCGGCATTACCTGCACTTGTAACAACGAGCATTCCAGTTCTCGCTGCAGCTACTGCACCTAATGAGATGATACTCGTTCGTCCATCGAGGTCATCAACCGTATAATTATCATCAGGATCGTCAAATTCAC
>CATAPZ010000143.1:0-2421 GCA_949486955.1 Cryomorphaceae bacterium
ATCAGTTTAGACCAACAACAGATTCGCACCTCCCTAAAATCGACCCTCAAGCAAGAGAAAGAAGACCTGAAGACGCTTTTCAAGCGAAACGAAGAAGAGGAACGTAAAAACGACAGGAATAAGGGCAGTTTTGAATTACTTTGGCCAGAATCGGACAGCCTTCATGTTCAATTAGGGTTGTAGATTACTTCGGAGCGAACGTCGCCAAGAAATGATTTCGGTGGTCCTTCCCTGCCTTTTCCAATCCAATACGTACAATCAAACGCGTATATAACCCTTCCTGCAAATAGGCCGCCATATGATCCTCGGCCAATTCGGGTTGTTGCTGCCACAGGCATTTCATTAACCAACCTATGGCCTTTTGGAGAATCTCAGGGGCATCCTCAGCTGCTACTGGTGCGTAGGCCAGTAATTCATCGTACCTGCCTTGTTTTAACATCCACAGCTGTGCCACAATGGCCGTACGCTTCTTCCACACATTCGAACTTTCAAGTAATTCCTCCAACGTCGAAAAATCGCCTGTATTAAAGGCGTGTTGCCCAAAAATCTTGTGCGCACACGTATCTACCAGATCCCAGTTATTAATGCCTTCAAAGCAGCTGTACAACACATCGTGCCAATGCTGCCTGCGTTTGCGCTCCTTCCCGTAGTAGCGCATTAACGTAAAAAGTGCTGTGTGACGCACCTCGTGAATGGGGTGCACAAGACCACTGCGTAAAACACGTTCGTCCCAATGATCGAAATATACTTTGGCAACCTTCTGACGGTCAGGAACCATCACGCCCATGAACGTATCGCCCTCGGCATAACCGCCTTCAAACGATTGAAAGTAGCGCATGAAGTCGTTGATGCGTTCCGGCTGGGCATGCGGAATTAAAGCCTCGTGAATGGGATGCAACTGCATTACATCTGCTCGGCAAACAGGGCGTCCAAAGTTCCTTGTGCTAATGGGTGGTACGACGCTCTAGACTCCATGTAAATCTTCTTAGCCCAAGCTTGGCGTTTTTCATCGCCCTCCAACATGCTTTGGTACATCGGTACTATGAACTTGCGGCGTCCTACGCTGCCCAAGAAGCTCTCGACTTTCTTCGTATAGACATCGTTATCGTAGCCCTCAAACCCTGTCTTCAGGATAGCGGAATACCATGCTGCCACTATCTCAGGGTTTGGACTGCCGCTAAAACCGTAGTTCCCGTCTGCCAACGCATAATGTCCTTCCGTAGCACCTCCGGCCTCAAGACCTCTGATGTAGCGCAGCCATTCCTGGGTCGTCCAGCGGATGGTCGTTTCTTGCGGTAAATAAGCCATACTCCGGGCATCCGCTGCATCTGGATCCACATTCAACAGCATCGTCACAGCATCGTCTACCACGACGAAGCGGTTCGAAGCTGGGAACGGACAGTTCACAGGCAGTCCAGTACCGTATACCCACTGTTCTACATCCACTTTATCCCATTGCTCTTGAGTCATCACCGCGGCCAATTCCTGCAAGAAGACTTCGGTAACCATGGTTTTGAATTTGTACTTATCGAAGTAGTAGGTTAAGAATTCGTCCCACTTTTCGCGGCCCACCGTGTTCTCGCATAAGCGCAAGAAGTGGAACCCTTTATCGTAGGCAATGGCATTTACACCGTCGTCCGGGTTCTTACCTTTTAAATCTTGTTTCAAAGAGGTCGCCTCCACATTTTCCTCCAGCATCACAGCCAATTCCTTTTGCAAATCATCGTAGCTCAATGCCTCGAGCATGTCCGCAAAATCGACCCCGTAGAGCTTCTCCATAATGCGCATCTCGAAGTAAACCGTGAAACCCTCGTTAATCCAGAAGTCGTTCCATGTAGCGTTGGTCACCAAATTTCCACTCCAGCTGTGAGCCAGCTCGTGCGCAATCAGACTAACCAAGCTCATATCGCCCACGACAACCGTCGGCGTCAAGAAGGTTAATCTTGGGTTTTCCATCCCTCCAAACGGGAACGACGGTGGTAGCACAAGCATGTCGTAACGTCCCCAATAATACGGGCCGTACATCTCCTCTGCATCTGCAATCATATCCTCGGTCTGTGCGAACTCGTACGCTGCATTGCGTACCATCTCCGGCTCAGCATATACCCCAGAGCGTTCGCCCAAAGGAATGAATGCTAGGTCACCCACACCCAATGCGAGCAAGTAAGAAGGTATAGGCTGTGGCATGCTAAATTCATAGATGCCCTCGTCGTTTTTCTGTGTTGGATTCGACGCACTCATTAACGCCAAAACCTCTTTCGGCACCTTCACCGTAGCCTCATAGGTAAACCGCACCCCTGGACGGTCTTGACAAGGCACCCAAGTCCTTGCAAGGATGGCTTGACTTTGTGTAAACAAGAACGGCTGACGCTTCCCTTGAGTCAATTCTGCCGGGTACCACTGCAACGCCTCAGCCTCTGG